>JADLHS010000397.1 GCA_020848635.1 Limisphaerales bacterium | reverse complement strand
GATTTGTCCTTCCTCGTTGGGGTGCGCCAGCGAGTCAAGTTGCCGGGCAACGGGCCGCGGGCGCTGGTCACGGCGGGCAATCGGGCGTGGGTGGCCAACTATTTTTCCGATACGCTGAACGAAGTGAGCCTCGGTACCCCACCCGTGCGGGTGGCAACTCTTCCGCTCGGCGCGGCACCGCAAATGACGAGTGCCCGGTTGGGCGAGCTTTATTTCAACGACGCGACCATTTGCTTTCAGGGCTGGCAGGCGTGTTCGAGCTGTCACTCGCACGATGCGCGCGTGGACGGGCTGAACTGGGACCTCCTAAATGACGGCATTGGGAATCCAAAGAACAGCAAAAGCCTGCTCCTTGCCCCCGTCACGCCTCCCTCGATGTCCCTCGGCGTCCGGTCCAACGCCGCTGTGGCCGTGCGCGCCGGAATTCGCTACAGCCTGTTCACGGTGCAGCCACCGGAAGTTGCCGCCGCCATGGACGAATACCTGAGCGCGCTTAAACCGATGCCCAGTCCGTACCGGATCAAGGGCAAACTGTCGGCGGCCGCCAAGCGCGGGGCGAAGCTGTTCTTCAGTGAGACCGTCGGTTGCGCCGATTGCCACTCCGGGAAACATCTCACTGACTTGAAGGCTTACGCGGTCGGCACGGCTGGGAAATTCGACCAGCGGGTGGAAAGCTTCGACACCCCGTCGCTGATCGAGGCTTGGCGCACCGCGCCGTACCTGCATGATGGCCGGGCGATTACACTGCAGGAGGTCTTGGCGAAGTTCCAGCAGGAGGACGAGCATGGCGTGACATCGCACCTGACGCCCAAGCAAATTGACGACCTGGCCGAGTTCGTGTTGTCGCAATGAAACCAACCCGCCGGTTCTGACGAAATGATGACCGAGCATTTACCTGGTGTGGAAACCAGCGCCCCTGGTCTTTGGCGACGCCACCGTCCGGGTCTGCAGGAATGCGGCATCCGGCGGGGCGGCGTGCTGGAACTCCATTACACGCTCCTGCCGCTACCGGGTGAATCCGCGATCGGGATGTTGGAGCGGCTGGCGGCATTGCTCAAAACGCACAACGCCAGCGTAGTCCGGCATGAAGTATTTGGCGCCGTCGCGGCCCAGCCGGAATTTGCGACCGCCCTGCGACGATTGTTTGGCGATCAACCCTGGCCCGTTGCGTTCGTGGAAGGGGCATCGTGCAACGCCGAATCCTTGGCTGGCATGCATGTGCTGGCGGTCGTCGGGGCCCGGGTTGAGTCGCTCGCCGTCAATGATCGCGTGGTTGGACGGGTCTTCGACGACGGTCACGCGCGGCACTGTGTGCTCGGTGACGTGCGACCGGCGGAAGTTACCGCGTCCCGCGAACAGCAGGCGCTGCAGGCCTTTGAAAACCTCGAAGCCGCGCTGAGCCGCGCCGGCATGAGCCTGCCGAACGTGGCGCGCACGTGGCTGTTCATGGACGACATCCTCGCCTGGTATGCTCCATTGAACCAGGTGCGCCGTGAGTTTTTCGAGCGCCGCCACCTGTTCGATCATACCGTGCCCGCCAGTACTGGGGTGGGCGGGAGGAATCCAGTCGGGGCGGCATTGGTGGCGGGAGCCTGGGCGGTCGAACCGACCAACGGCTCGTTCTTCATGGGCGAAGTGGGTTCGCCGATGCAATGCCCCGCCCCGGCTTACGGGAGCTGCTTCAGCCGCGCGGTGGAGATCGTGACGCCAGGTTGGCGGCGCATGTTCATCTCCGGCACGGCGAGCATTGCCCCGAAAGGCGACAGCGTCTGCGCGGGGGACGTGGACGGACAGATTGATCTCACCATGCAGGTCGTGCGCGCCATCCTTGTTTCGCGCGAGCTGGATTATTCCGACGTCACCCGCGCCACGGCTTATCTGCGCAACCCGGCCGACGCTCCGCTTTTCCGCCGCTGGTGTGTCCGGCTCGGTCTGGAGAACTGGCCGCTGATCATCACGCAGGCCGTCGTCTGTCGCGACGAACTGCTGTTTGAAATTGAAGTGGATGCCATGGCGCCCGTCCGCAAGCGGACAACGTCAACCTGGGAGATTTGAACCATGAAACATCGCCCCCTCGGCAATTCCGGCCTATCCGCCTCCATCATCGGCCTTGGCACCTGGGTGACCGGCGGCGGCGGCGCTTGGGGCACCGAACCCGACGACCGCGAATCCATTCGCGCCATCCAGGCGTCGCTCGACGCCGGCGTGAACCTCATTGACACCGCGCCCGGCTACGGCTGGGGGCGTAGCGAGAGCATCATCGGCCAAGCCATCCAGGGCCGGCGCGACCAGGTCATCCTCGCCACCAAATGCGGCCTGTGGACCGACGACGACCGCGGCTCTTTTTTCGTCGCGCGCGATGGTAAGACCATCCGCCGCAGCCTGCGGCCCGACACGCTGGTGATTGAAATCGAGCGCAGCCTGAAATTCCTCGGCGTGGACTGCATTGACCTTTACCAGACGCACTGGCCCTCCGTACCGCCGGATTTCACGCCGATTGCCGACACAATGGCCGCGTTGCTCAAGCTGAAGGACCAAGGAAAAATCCGCGCCATTGGCGTGAGCAACGTGTCGCCCGCCGAGTTGGAGGAGAACCTCCGCTGCGGCGGCATCGTGAGCAACCAGTTCCG
>JADLHS010000687.1 GCA_020848635.1 Limisphaerales bacterium | reverse complement strand
GCGGCGGCGTCTCGGCTGGCGGCGTCTACGTCCTTTCCGGAACGCTGGCTCAGCCGGATGCAGGGCCGTCGCTGCTGGCGGGAACCTACCGGCTCGAGGGCGGCTTTTGGCCCGGAGTGCGATCCCTCGCCTCGCGCGTGGTCTTCTGTGACGGTTTCGCGACCGGAAACCTCGCGGCCTGGTCGGCGGCCGCGCCGATCCTGGCATCCAGCAGCACCTTGTCCTCCGCTCCTGCGCTAGAGCGCGAGCTCCAATCGCAAGGTGCCGACGAGCGCGTCGCGGAGGCCGTCGCCACCGGGGTTCACGATGTACTGCAGGTCGGGCTGCAGCCATAGCCACGGCGTGAGGTGGACGCGGTAGAAGAGCTCGCAGGCGAGCTCGGAGGGGTCGCTGAAGCTCCCTGCCGCGCGCGCCGGAGCGCTGAAGCGGACCCAGGTGGCGAGGAACCCGAAACGGTCGTGCACGCGTCCGGGGACGTAGCCGGACCAGACGAGGCCGGCGCCGGCATGGAGATCGACCGGCGAGATC
The DNA here is from genome assembly GCA_020848635.1 of Limisphaerales bacterium. Taxonomy (GTDB): domain Bacteria; phylum Verrucomicrobiota; class Verrucomicrobiia; order Limisphaerales; family JADLHS01; genus JADLHS01. The sequence goes on along the minus strand of JADLHS010000687.1, from coordinate 884 downwards.
CGTTTCGACGTCCAGCCGAGCTGCAGGAATCCGTCGATGCCCGGCACGGATTCGCTCGCGTCGCGCGACGCGCTACGACCGTAGCGATCCGCCACCCGCTGGTCGAGGACCAGGTAGTAGGAGGTCGCGCCGTCCTCGGTGAGACCGCTGCCGTCGACCCGGTCGAAGACGCCGCTGTGGTTCGTGATGCCGAAAGCAAGTCGCTGCAGCCGCCGGTCGGCGGCGGCTCCATGGATGCCGACCTCGGCGACGACCAGCAGGTCGTCCGGGTCGCCGAAGAGCGTCGCCGGTCCGCGCGTCCCGGTCGGTTTGCCCGCCTGCGTCGCGCCGTCGAAGACGCCCCCGCCGAGGTAGAGCCAGTCGGCCGGCGAGGCGAAGAGGACGGCGCCGGTGGCCGGATTCGGATAGGTGGTGAAGCCGAGAATCGTCGGACTGAAGCCGGCCGACGAGTTGAGCATCTCGGCGCCGTTCTCGACGAAGGCGAACTCGTTGCTGGCGTCGATCTTGCCGAGCTTGAGGCGCAACCGTCCGCCGGCGAGAAGCTGCTCGTACCAGAGCTCGTAGAGGGCGGTGAACCCCGGCGCGTCGAGGTTGGAGAAGCCCTGGAAGTCGCCTGCCAGCAACTCCGTGCCGTGGCGGCCGTGCTGGGACTGGACGTCGACGAAGAGCGTGCCGCCGGCGAAGCCGAAGAGCGGCTCCGTGTCGAGGGTGAAACTCAGCTCGAAGAGACTGCGCAGCGTCTCTCGCCCGGTGCTGAGGCCGCCCTGGAAGTTGCGCGACAGGTCGGCGACCAGAAAGCCCTCGAGCGACATGCCGCGCTCTTCGAGCCACGGGCGCAGGCCGCCGAGGTCTCCCAGCGCCGGCCGCCCGCCCTCCTCGAGCGC
>JADLHS010000396.1 GCA_020848635.1 Limisphaerales bacterium | reverse complement strand
GATGATTGAACCGATCAGGACGAGGAGACGTCGAGTTTTCATGCCCGTTCCAAAATCGGCTAACGAAACATGCAGGTCAATCCGCTAAGCCTCCGCGTTAGTCCCCAACCCGCACAGTCCACATGCCCCGCGGGCTGTTGGTGGTGCCGGTGCCCACCGTGCTAGCGATTCGCAATCCTTCGACATGACCGTCGTGGATGAGATAGTTGAAGCGTTGGCCGTGCGCTTTGTAAAGGAGCTTACCTTGATTGATGCCGCCGGGCGAATTCGGATCCTGTGCCGGCGCGGTTGGATCCAGTTGGTAAAGCGACCCCGAGCCGCTGGGTCCGTTGGCGATGCAAGGCCAGATATTGCCGGCGGCACCCTGACCGTTCGGCTCCTCAACCAGCAGGAGTGTTCCGGCTGGATCGTTTACAACGGAAGACTTGTACCCTTTGGCCTCCAGGTCCGGGAGTCCGCCGGGCAGTCCAGCGTCCTCCCAGTAAATGCCTACGCCATTGCTGATCGTTGGCAGCGGGTAGCGCTGACCCACCGTGGAAACTTGATACTGCGAACTCCACGCCGGGCCCACGCTGGTCATCGCATAGGTCCGGAGGCCGAACCAGGCGGGGTTGCCGACCCAGGAAACCTTCGGCCCACGATCGGACGGACAGGCGACAATCTTGGGCGAAACCTCGACATCCAACACGCCGATGACGAGGTCAGCGTCCGGCAATTTACCGCCGATGTAACGGTTGATGTAGGTATCCCAAGCGAGTTGTCCGCTGGGCGTGCCATAACCGGCCGGCGGAAACATTTCGTTGCGGTCGGTGGCAAACAGCGAGATGCCAATGCCCAGTTGTTTTAATTGCGACACACACTGGATGCGCTGGGCCTTGCTTTTGGCCGCGGCGAGGGCGGGCAGCAGCATCGCCGCGAGAATCGCAATAATGGCAATGACCACCAGCAATTCGATCAGGGTAAACGCCCGGCTCTTGCCGCCCCTCCGGTTTCGAAGGAGCCACTTAGCTGCGGGCTGGAGGATTCGGCGTTCGATCATGCACGATTGACAGTTAACGGTTCACGACAATGACCCGCATCGGTTTGCCCAGAGCGAACTTTTTGCCCGGCGGCGCCGGCGGGATCGGCACCGTCGCGCTCGCGGCAAACTCCTCAAAGTTCTTCGGCGGACGCTGGTGCCGGACAATCCACTTGCGCACTTCCCGGGTCAACTGGGTCAGCACGGCGTCAAGATCTGCAGCCGCCGGCTGGGCCAGCATTGGCGCAGCAATGGAGTCATTTCTGGGGGGAATTGGCTGCGCAACCGGCGCGTGGGGTTCGGGGTTGGGTGCCACGGGCGCTTCGGCCTGCCGACCACAACTGCAAAACCCCAGCGCGAACACCGCCAGCATCAGGCAACGAATCATCATGATTTGCATAACCATCAATTTCGGGGGCCACCACCCCGCCATTCACTGAACGATTTCCCGATCCGCATTTCGGTGGAATTCGGCTTGGTAGATTCAAACTACCATGCCTGCGCCCCACGGTCATGTCATCAAAACCCATGATAGCCACGCCCCACGGCGGGCGCGGGTTTGCTCACGGTTGCCAGACCGCACGCCAGTATTGTTGCAACAGGTTGGTCACTTAGCCTGCAAGCGGTAAAAGCTCGGATTGGCGATGTTCGTGGGCAGGACGATTCGCCAGACGCCGTCAAAGAGCGCGGGCGCGTTGGTCCTGGCGACCCAACCACCTGGCTGCGAGAGATTGGTAGTTCCGTAGAGGGCGAATGACGTGGATCGGAGCGGCCAGGACAGATTTAGCCCGACAGGGCCCGGAGCAATTTGCAGGGCAGGTGCAGTCGCATCGTTGACCGCGTAACCGGCCAGCCAGGCAAACGCCGAGTTCCAATAAACGCCCGGCTCCGTCATGTCGGCATCCTGGGTGTTGATGAATCGCTTCCACGGTGATTCGACCACCGGTTGGGCTGTCCCATCCACGTTTATGTTTCCGCCGAGATAGCCGGGCGGTTGGTGCAAAAGGTTGGTCCAGAAATGCGAATAAAAGTCGGAGCCGTGCTGGTAATCGCCGTAACCGCTGACGAACACGCGATTCACGGGGTTGCGGCCGCAGATGAAGTGTAACGCGTCCACGGCGGCGGCCTGATAGTTCGAATCGCCCGTCCACTCGAAGGCCCGGACCAGCACCATCGCCGACGGTGCGAGCACTCCCCCCGAAGATCCCCAATAGAGGTGGCTGGGATAGAGCATTGGGATGCGGTAGCCGGACAACCCGGTGTAATTCGTAAGCACATTGGCCTGATGCAGGAAAGCGCTCCGCAAGGTGGCCTGAATGCCGGTATTCACCGCACGCTGGCTGCGTGCGTAATCCATGAAAGCGAAATTAAGCACGTGGTTCAGGTAAGTGATTACATTGTCAATCCCGTAGCCGGTCTTGTTGAAGCCGAATTCCGGCCCGTCCAGCGGCGTGCCGCCGTTCTGATTGAAACGAGTGACAAAATAATCGTTGAAAGGGGACTCTCCGGTGGCCTCGAACAACTCGACCGCGGCGAACGCCCGGCTGCGGCGGTCGGAGAGCGCGTCACCCCACTCGGGATTGGCATCGTTAGCGCCAGGGTCCGCACCGTTCTGCAACGGGAGGCGAGGCTGGACCATGTCCGGGTTCGCCTGCAGCCATAGCCACGCGAGCCGGGCACGAGCGAGCAGGTCGGCAGCTTCAGCCGGCGGTAACGCGTCGCGCCAAACTGCGGCGGCCTTCGCGAAGACCGCCGCGGCGCACGCAGTAGCGAACGAACTGATGTCGGACACCTGCTGGGGTTGTGTGCCAGTATTGGGATTGCCCAAAACGTAATGATGCACGCTGCCATCGGGATTCTGCATCCGCT
>JADLHS010000686.1 GCA_020848635.1 Limisphaerales bacterium | reverse complement strand
CTGCTCCATCATCGCCCAGCTCATGGTGGTGCCCGCGCCCGGATAATCTTCATAATATTCGACGGCGCGTATCGTCACCGGTTGCGCATTGAGAAAAATATACTGGTCGTGCACATCGGCTTGGGCTATACCGAGTTGGTATTCGACACGATCGATCACCGTCGTGCCCTGTACTAAATACATTACAACGCGATAACGACTCGGCGTGATCGGGTTCCAAAAGACCGGTTTTTCTATTGAAAAACGTAATTGACGATCAACAAAATTGAAAACCGAAACCGTATCTTCTTCGTTTTGCTCGCGAATTTTCGGAATGTCCCACACGTTGCGATATTTTTTAAACCGATTTGTGTACACCGGTTCCGGATTATTTTCTTCAAACATTTCCAAAATATACCGCAGCGGCTGATTGGGGTTGATCAATCGTAATGTATCCACAAGGCGTAAACTGTATTCGTAATTACGCAAATGCCAATTGACCACAAAATCACATTTGCGCAAATCATTGGACAACGTATAACCTACGGTGTATTGATCGATAGCAACTTTTGGAAGGCCTACGAGAAAGAGTTCACGGGTTATTCCACCGTACAATTTGGGTTGCAACAAACTGGTTTCACGGGGATAGCTGGTAAACGGATCAACACGCGAATCCACTGTAATTTCAATTTTGTTTTCCTGACCGATACGGATCAGATCTTCACGCAAGTCCGCTTCCAAGCGCGTATAACTGTTATTGGCATTGGTGACAAATTCACCATTGATGCGTATGTCGGCGCGAAAATTGATACCTAAGCTGACAAAACGAAAGTGCTTATTACGAAAATCTTCGCCGGGAACGAACGTACGCGTAAACGTAACTTTGCCGTTATAATCATAAGAACTGGGAACAATAACCTTTCGTGAAACCCCTTCCACGGACATGGTCCACTCACCCGCCAAGTCTAAGAAGGCGCGGGTTTCGGTAAGATTGACATACTCGCGTAAGGTCTGGGGATCATAGCCGTTTTTTTCGCCGAGGACACGAAAATCATTTTGCGCGTGAACGAAAAGCGCGCAGCATAGAAGAGTGATGATACGAAAAATCATTCGCAGTACTGCTCCGGTCGCGGCCGTCATCGGCCGAAATTACATAATTCGTTTACCGAAAAGTGAAGCCATCATTTCGACGCCGACATGCGCCGTCGTGTTTTTAATATCAAGTATCGGATTGGTTTCAACAATTTCCGCAGAAATTACTTTTTTAGAATCGCACAGCGATTCCATGGCGAGGTGGGTTTCACGGTACGTAAGTCCGCCGGGTACCGGCGTTCCGACACCGGGAGCAATACTCGGATCCATACTGTCCGCATCAAAGCTCACATGAATGCCTGCGGTATCTCGCGCAGCTATATCAATGGCTTGTCGTATAATCCTGGACATACCTTGTTCGTCAATGTCGCGCATTGTAAAAACGGTGACCCCCATACG
>JADLHS010000395.1 GCA_020848635.1 Limisphaerales bacterium | reverse complement strand
GCGCCGGGGAGCGGATCGGCATCAGGCTTAGGCCGACGGAAAGCAACAGCAGCAGGACGGAGCGGCGACTCATGCGTTCACGGTAACGGTCGGATTTTGCCAAGTCAAGAATCCGGGACGGAATCGCGGACGCGGAACGGGCTTAACCGCGATACACCACCAACACCGCGTAATCGGTCATCAGTTTTTGCGAGCCAATATCAAGGTGGGTGTAAGTGAGGGGCGTGAGACTGACGACATTCGTTTCGCCGACCCGTTGCAGAAAGGCAGTGACCATTTCGTCGAACTTGTCATGCCCCACTTCGATGCAATCGGTATGGCGGATGGTTTTCACCTTCATCTTGCGGTCGGACTCCTTGGCGGCGACCTCCAGAGGAACGGCTGGTTTTCCGATAAGGCTTTCGCCGGGGTGGCTGTGGTCAGGCACTTTGAGGTGCATTTCCACTTTGGCCGCGGCCGAGGAGGACATTGGGCTGCCACTGTGGCTGCTGGGGTGAACCGGTACGTTCCCAGTTGACGGCGGTGGTGCGGAATGGGGGATGACAATTTTCTCCGCACAAGACGGGCAGTTGATCTCGGAGCCGGCGCCGGAACTGTCCACCGCGAGTTCCTGACCGCATTTCGGGCAGTTGAAGATGATGTCCATAAGCCTCAAGTTGGGTTCAACGGTGAACCGAGCCTAAGCCCGGATTCAAACGCTGACCAGAAAAAAATTTGATCCCGTTTGGCGGCAGCGGCCGCGAAGAGACAAGGCTTTCGAAAAACATGGTGCGCATGGCAGGATTTGAACCTGCACACCTTGCGGCACTACCACCTCAAAGTAGCGTGTCTGCCAATTCCACCACATGCGCAGCGACCGCTCATAATGAACCAATCCGGACGCCGGGACGCAAGGCCAAACTAGGTTGGCACGAAAATGATTCATGGGACACCCTTTTGCCGGTCCAGGTCCGGAGCTGAATTGTCACAAAAAATATCTTGAGCTGAAGCGCCGCTGGGTTCATGTACTGGCACAGATGGTGCGATTGTTTTCGCGAAGTCGCACCCGCTCTTTGCAAAATGGATTTAGAAACGGAATTTACCCTGCCCTGTTCGTGATTCGCAGCCAAGTCCTTGAACCGTAAATTATACGATACCGGTGTCAACCGCGATGGTGGCCGACAGGCCTTAACTGGAAGTCGAAATCCGTCCGGACGGCGCCACATGTTCTAACCAACATGTTCATCGGATCCGTTGCACACGGCAATGGTGGGGTCACTTTGGTCAAGCAAGCTCGCCGCAACCCGGCGAGCTTTTTCTTTTTCGAAGACTTCCACCCAGTGCAAAGTCGCGGTCAGGGCCGGTGCGATGTTTCGCTCCGACGCCTTTTGCTTTGGGTCGCGGTGCCAAACTGCTAGTCTTAAATCATGGCGCGCGACGACTTGTTTTCATCCACCCAGCCGCCGGCATTGCCGGGCAGCCCGCCGCCGGGGGCGGCTAGTCCTCCCGATCACCAGCCGCTCGCCGCCCGGATGCGTCCCCGTTCGCTAGCTGAATACGTCGGACAAACGCACATCCTTGCCCCTGGCCAGTTGCTTCGTCGCGCCATTGATGCGGATCGCATTCAGTCGCTGATTTTTTACGGGCCACCGGGCACGGGCAAAACCTCACTCGCGCAAATCATCGCCCGGCAAACCAAAAGCAAGTTTGAGCGGCTCAGCGGGGTGGAATCCAACGTGGCCGACATGCGCCGCGTGCTCGCCGCCGCGACCAACCGCCTTGAAAACTCCGGCGCGACGACCATCCTGTTCATTGACGAAATCCATCGCTTCAACAAATCGCAGCAGGATGTGCTGTTGCCCGATGTCGAGAGTGGCGTCGTCCGGCTCATCGGTGCGACCACGCATAACCCATTTTTTTTCGTCAACTCGCCGCTCGTCTCGCGCTCGCAGATTTTTGAGCTGCGACCACTCACGGAAGCGGACTTGTTCAGCCTGCTCCAGCGGGCGTTGGGTGACGTGGAGCGCGGGCTGGGGTTTCTAAGAATTCAAGCCGACGAAGTTGCGCTGCGTCATCTTGCCCGGGTTGCGGACGGCGACGCGCGCAAAGCGCTGAGCGCGCTGGAAATCGCCGCACTCACGACCGAGCCGGGTGGGGCGGGCATCGTCCACCTTGATCTGGCCGCCGCCGAGCAGAGCATCCAGAAAAAAGCCATCGTGTACGATGGCGACGGCGACGCGCACTACGACACGATTTCCGCTTTTATCAAGTCTATGCGTGGCAGCGATCCGGATGCGGCGCTCTACTGGCTGGCGAAAATGATCCACGCTGGCGAAGACCCGCGCTTCATCGCGCGACGGATTGTGATTCACGCGGCGGAAGATGTGGGCCTGGCCGACCCGATGGCGCTGGTGCTGGCCAATGCGGCGTTTCAGGCGGCGGAATTCATCGGCTGGCCGGAGGCGCGCATTCCGATTGCGGAAGCGACCATTTACATCGCCACGGCGCACAAGAGCAACAGCACGATCAAGGCGATTGACGCCGCGCTCGAAGACGTGAAGTCCGGCCGCACGCTGGCGGTGCCGGAACATTTGCGCGATGGCACTTACGCCGGCGCGAAACGGCTTGGCCATGGTGAAGGTTACCAATACGCCCACGATTACGAAGGTCATTTCGTCCCGCAAGATTATCTGGGGGTGGAAAAACGGTACTACGAGCCGACGGATCAGGGCGTGGAAAAGAAGATTAAAGAGCGTCTCGATCACTGGCGCCAGCAAAGCAAAATCGCGCGCGATTCGAAGCCCTCCTCCGAAGCAAAGTAACCTGGCGGTGACATTGCAGCCTCGATCCGTGGATCTACAGATTACGTCGCTGAACCAAAAGCCAGCTCGGCCGGAAGCCAGCTGCCATGGCAGGTGGATGGCATTTTACGGATAACCGTTTGCTAGTGCTTTCACAGCCCCGGCTAAATGTCTCAATCAGAACCCGGGTTGGTCCTGTCATCTGATCAGATGACATGACAAACCCTCGAAGCAGCGTAGGGTTTCGAGTCAGCTTAGACAATCCATGAATTCCAATCCAACCGCAACCCATCCATGAAGAAACACAAACCCCTATTGTTCGCCTCGGTCCTGAGTGCCGGACTGTCAATGGCTGCTTCGGCAGCGGTCATCACCGTCAACACCGCCAACAACAGCGACTTTGGTGTCGGCATGACCAACTTGTGGCTGGCGATTCAGTTGGCCAACACCAACGGGGATTCTGCCAACACCATCAATTTCAACATTTCCGGGGCGGGGCCGCACTACATCGTCACGCCCCAATTCAGTGCGCCGGGCGGGGTTCCCGATTTGGCGGGCGGCTACCCCATCATCACGAATCACAACCTGACGATTGATGGGTACAGCCAGCCGGGGGCATTGGCCAACACGAATACGATCCTAGGCTCCAACACGGCCGCCATCAAAATCGTCATTGATTCCCGGGCCGTGAACTATACCGCTGATGCCAATCACCCGCTCCTGGTCGGAGCCAACTCGATGAACATCGCGCTTGTTACCGGCAAAACCTACGGCACCGTGGAGAATGGCTGGGCTAGTTTCACGGCTTCGGACGCGGCGCAGATCGGCATTTGCAATGCCACCAATGTAAGCATCAAAGGCCTCTGCTTTCTGAACGACTCCATACCTGGCGCTGGCGGATTGTCTGTGGCGTCCGTCGCCTTGTCGGGCGATTACCCGACGAACTTCCCCAACACGACGTTGAATGTTTATCCCGACTATGCTCTGCATGTAGCGGGGTGCTGGTTTAACTTGGACGTGAACGGCGTCACCGTGGTGGATGGCGGTTACAACGCCGTGCGAAGCCAGCGGACAAGAATGAACAACAACCAGAGTGATATCTGGGGCCGGTGGTCGCCCAGTGATATAACCGTTGGTGTGGCGAAAAACAGTGCCAATCCCCGAGCCGAGTTCAACATCATCATGAGCCAGGCCACGGGCATCACCATTCAGGGCGCGCGGACGCGTTATTGTGGAAACTTCTTCAATGTGCTTGCGGATGGTATGACGCAGTATCTCCCCGATCCGCAAAGGGATCCGGGCGACCCACTCACTGACCATCCTCTGCCGACGACATCGTTCATTGGCGGAAACTATGCCGGGTATGACGTGATTGGCACCGACGGTGATGACGTCAACGATGCCGAGGAGCGGAACATTTTTGCCGGGCTGCCCCGCAAGCGGAGCAATGGCTGTGCGCAAATTGACCACCAAGCCGGGTGCTACAATATCAAAGTTTCGGGGAATTACTTCGGGGTGGCCGTGGATGGCATCACCCGCTGGACGAACAGTTCCACTCCCTTCCGGTTCAGCAACCGGCCAGCCACGGCGACCAACTGTGTCTTTGGCTCGGATTTTGACGGCATCAGCGACGCCCTCGAGGCCAACGTGATCTGCAACAACTGGCCGTTGGATTATTGGTTCCCGGAGCCGGCCACCCAGCCCGACCTCAGCACCTACGCTGACGGGCAGCTTTCCCCGCGGTATCAACCGGGGGCCCCGCCTGAAACCCTGAACAATGATGCTGAGGAAGGCCCGTCAACGCATTCCTTCCGGGGCAACAAGTTGGTCAACAATTTCACGGCTCCAATCAGCCCGTTCGCCGCCTCGCGGGATCGCTCCAGCGCGGCCTGGTACTTTCCGAGCTATACGAACATCATTCAGGCCTCGGCATTTACGGCTCCGAATGGTAACTCTGCGGAGGGCGCGACCAACTTTGTGACCGTGGTGGCTCCCGGTAGTTCCACCCGGCGATTGAAAGGCACCTTCCCGTTGGGAATTGCTCCGTACACCAACGTCATTGTTGATGTGTATGTCGCCAATGAAGAGG
>JADLHS010000394.1 GCA_020848635.1 Limisphaerales bacterium | reverse complement strand
TACGTGAGCGTGAGCAACGACGAACGAGGTTACGTGAGCGTGAGCAACGACGAACGAGGTTACGTGAGCGTGAGCAACGACGAACGAGGTTACGTGAGCGTGAGCAACGACGAACGAGGTTACGTGAGCGTGAGCAACGACGGCTTGCAGTTCGCCGCACCGGCGCCCTGGCGCTTTGATGACGGCACGGAGTTGGGCAGCTACAACACGCAGCAACATTGGCTCGCCCACAGCGACGGGCTTTTTTTGATCTACACCCGGCGCGGGGCGAACAATGACCACATTGTGCGCCATCGGGCCCCGCTGTTCATGGCGCAGGTGGACCCGACCACGTTGCGCGTCCTCCGGCGCACCGAGAAAGTCGTCGTGCCGGAACGCGGGGCGGAACTCGGCAACTTCGGCGCCGCGACCATCAGCGCATCCGAGTCCTGGATCACCGTCGCGGAAGGCATGTTCATGAAGGACTCGCGGGCGCGCGGCGCGGAAGGCGCCACCCTGGTCGCGCGCATAATTTGGTCCCGCCCCAACAAGTTAATGGGGACGTTGCCGCCCTGAGCTTTCCCCGCATTCGCCACCAACCGCGTCCTGAATCATTCTTGAGTGACTACGCCTCCTGGTGCAACCTTCGCTCAAGATGGCAACTAATTTCACGCGCTGGAGTTCCAGGTTTCTCGTCGGCGTGGCCGTTCTCAACGCCGGAGCGCAGGACAACTGGCCGCAGTTCCGGGGCGAACATTCACTCGGGGTGGCCACCAATCTGAATCTGCCCACCACCTGGAGTCCCACCCAGAATATCGCCTGGAAGACCGCCGTGCCCGGTTTTGGCTGGTCCTCGCCGGTGGTATGGGGCGGCCAGATTTTCGTCACGTCCGTCGTCCGGGACGGCGCGGTTGAACCGCCCAAGAAAGGACTCTACTTTGGCGGCGAACGGCCCACCCCCGCCACGAATACCCAGCATTGGATGGTTTATAGTTTCGACTGGGCGACCGGGAAAAAGCGGTGGGAAAAACAGGTCCACGCAGGTTTGCCAAGCACCTCGGTCCATTTGAAAAACACCTACGCGTCCGAGACCCCGGTGACCGATGGCGAACGCTTTTATGCCTACTTCGGCAATGTCGGGCTGTTCTGCCTCGACCTGGCGGGCAAGGAAGTGTGGTCGCAAAAGTGGGAGGCGTACCAGACGCGCGCCGGTTGGGGCACGGCCGCCTCCCCCGTGCTGCACCAGGATCGCATCTTCATCGTCAACGACAACGAGGAGAAGTCCTTCGTGGTGGCGCTGAACAAGCAGACTGGCGAGCAACTCTGGCGGGTGGAACGCGATGAGAAGAGCAACTGGGCCACGCCGTTTGTTTGGGAAAATCGAAGCCGCACGGAACTCGTGGTGCCCGGCCGCAAACGCGTGCGTTCCTACGACCTCGACGGCAAGCTGCTTTGGGAACTCGGCGGGATGTCCTCGATTGTCATCCCGACGCCCTTCGAAGCATCCGGACTGCTGTACGTTTGTTCCGGCTACGTCGGCGACACCAAGAATCGCCCGGTGTTTGCAATCCGTCCGGGCGCCACCGGTGACATCAGCCTCAAGGACGGAGAAACGAGCAATGAATTCATTGCCTGGGGTGAAAGAACGGCCGCGCCCTACAATCCATCGCCCCTCGTGTATGGCGACTATTTCTACGTGCTGTTCGATTTCGGTTTTCTGAGTTGTCGCGAGGCCCGGACCGGCAAGGAGGTTTACGAGAAACAACGCATCAACCTCGACGGCACGTCCGCTTTCACCGCCTCGCCGTGGGCGTACGGCAACCAGCTTTTTTGCCTGAGTGAGGATGGCGACACGTTCGTGTTCCAAGCCGGTCCGGATTACAAATTGATCGGCAAGAACAGTCTGGGTGAAATGTGCATGGCCACACCGGCGATTGCCCGCGACAGTCTCATCCTCCGCACGGCGAGCCAGCTCTACCGAATCAAAAACTCCGAAACCAAGAACCCACCATGAAGCTGCCATTGATCGCGATCCTCAGCCTGACCGGATTGGCCCTGACCACCGCCGCCGCGGATCAAACTTATCTCCACGCACCCTCCGTGGATACCTACGCCAAGCACGATCCGGATGGGCTGACCATATTATCTTCCGGTCGCTACCTGAAACCCGCCGGCCGCCCCATCCCGGTGGCGCGCGAGCCGTATGGGTTGGCGATGAGTCGCGACGGCAAGACGCTGTTCGTGGCGAGCGACGGCGTCGGCCAGATCATTACCGACTGGCGCACGGCGAAACCAGTGGTGACAGCGGTCAATCCGCCCCTGGCGCCGCGGAAAGGCAAAAAAGAGCGAGCGACGAATGGCGGCGGCGCGGATTTTTCGCCGGACGGACAAAAACTGTACTGGAGCAGCGGGGACTCAGGCGCGGTATATGTCTTCGACGTGAATTCGCCCACGAACATTGTTCAGATCTCGCTGAACACCGAGATTGGCGGACGCAAATTCGAAGACAGCTACGTCACGGATGTCAAAGTGAGCGCGGACGGCAAATACCTTTATTGCTCGGATGTGACCAACTTCCGCGTCGTGGTGATTGACGCCGAGGGACGGCAAGTGGTTGGCACGGTCCCGGTGGGACGCTATCCCTACGCCCTGGCGGTGGTGGGTGACAAGGTTTACGCCGCGAATATTGGCTTGTTCGAATACAGTCCCATTCCGCCGCCCACGGATGATCGCTTTGACAAGCGCGGTCTCACTTTTCCGCCCTTCGGCTACCCCAGCAAAGAAGCGCGCGAGGGCGTGGAGTTTGAGGGCCGGAAGATTCCCGGCCTGGGCGAGCCGAACGTGCCCGAGTCGTTTTCCGTCTGGGGCGTGGACGTTTCGAAGCCAGCCGCGCCCACGGTCATCAGCCACCTGAAGACAGGTCTGCTGGTCGGCGCGCCATCGGACAACGGCAAGACCGTGGGCGGCAGCGCGCCCAACTTTCTGGCCGCGCAGGGCGACGCGCTCTTTGTCTCCAACGGCAACAACGACATCATCGAGCGCATTGATCTGGCCAAGAATGAGATTGTGGCAAAACAGCGGATTGTCCCGGCGCCGGTGGTGGCCCAGGTGCGCGGCGTCAGTCCGTCGGGCATGGTCGTATCCCCGGACGGCAAGCGTCTCTATGTTGCCGAGTTGGGCATCAATGCCATTGCGGTTCTGGACACGAAGACGCTGGCTGTCCTCGGCCACATTCCCACCGCGTGGTATCCGTATCGCGTCGCGCTTTCGCCGGATGGCAAGCAGCTGGTTTGTATCTGCTTCCGCGGTTTCGGCAACGGTCCGAGCGCGGGGAAGGAAATTCCCAAGAGCGATTTCCTCGGCATGCGCGGGGTGATGAGCGTTCTCGATGTGCCGTCGGATACCGAACTCAAAACCATGACCGCGGACGTGTTGGCCTACAACGGCATGGTGGATCGCCGCGCCGATCGGGAGAAAATGTCCTCGCCCGTTATCCCCACCGTGCCAGGCAAGGTCTCCAAGGAGATCAAATACGTCGTGTTCATCACGAAAGAAAACCACACCTACGATACGATCTTTGATCGGATTCCCGGCGCGAAGCATGACCCGAGTTTATTGCGTTGGGGATTACACCAGACGATTGAGGGCAAGGGTCAACCCAAACTCGAAGACGTGGGCGTCATGGTCAACCACAACGCGTTGGCGCGGCAATTCACCGTCAGCGATAACTTTTACATGGAGCCGGAAGCCTCGGGCGTTGGCCATCGCTGGCTGGTGGGGGTGCAGCCGAACAACCTGATGCAAATGACCTACTCGGTCGGCTGGTCGTTCAAAAAGGACAGCACCGCGCCGGGCCGCCGCTACTCGATGGGGTCCAATGGGTCGCTGATCCCGGAGGATTATCCGGAGGCGGGCGCCATGTGGGAGCACCTGGCGCGGAGCGGTATTACGTTTCGCAACTACGGCGAGGGCTTCGAGTTTCCCGGCGTGGATGAAGGCGAAGACACGCATCCCACTGGGGCGCGCGAGGTCGTGAACATTCCAATGTCAAAGGTTCTCTACGACAATACCTGTCGCGAGTTTCCCATCTTTAACATGAACATTCCGGATCAGTACCGCGCGCATTGGTTCATGAAGGATGTCGAGAAGCGGTTTCTGAAGGGCAAACAACCCTTCCCGCAATTTATCAACATTGCCATCTGCAACGATCATGGTAGCGATCCCAAACCGGCGAAAGGTTTCCCGTACCTCGCCTCGTGGATGGCGGACAACGATCTGGCCCTGGGCCGGATCGTCGAGTTCCTGACGCACACCCCTTATTGGAAAAACATGGCGATCTTCGTGACGCAGGATGATGCCGGGGGTGAACCGGATCACGTGGACGGCCAACGCAGCGTGCTGTTGGTAATCAGCCCGTGGGTGAAACGGAGCTACGTCTCGCACCGCCACACCACCATCGTGAGTATGCACCGCACGCTCTACCAGATCTTCGGCCTGCCGCCGCTGAACATGTTCGACGCGCTGGCGAACGATTTCTCCGATTGTTTCGCCTCGAAACCCGATTTTCGTCCCTTCAAGTGCGTGGCGGTGGACAAGCGCATCTTTGATCCGGAGAAAGCCATTGATCCGAAAGACCCGGACTACGGCAAGGCGCGGCTCCTGCCCTCCATCCCGATGGACGACGAGGAGGATATGGAGCGGATTTTGCGGCGCGGTGAGCAAGAGGTCAAAACACGCTGACCGCTTGCAGGGCTGGGGGGCGACGACCTTCGGCCATTCGTGACGATCCCGCAACGCAACGGTCCAACCAATATGCGCCTGCGCAATCGAGATGGCTTCACTTTGGTTGAACTCTTGGTGGTGATCGCCATCATCGGAGTGCTGGCGGCCTTAATACTCTCGGGAGTTTCCAGCACCAAAGGAAAGGCGCAGCAAATCCAATGCGCCAGTAACGTCCGTCAACTCGGACTCGCCTTGCAAGGATTTGTGCAAGCAAATCACGTTTACCCTTTGGATCAAAATGATGATTCAAAGGACAGCTATCCCGAACACCGTCGGACGTGGGCTGACGCGTTGAATCGCGAGGAATTCGGCTTGCCGAAAACTGAGTTGCCTTGGCTAACAAATGGAGTCTGGACTTGCCCTGCTGCCCGTTGGAATACCGACAATGCCGCGGTCAATACCATGGCAATCTGGTTTTCATACGGCTACAATTGGCGCGGTCTGAACTCACCCGGGAACAATGGCGCCTTGGGCTTGGGTGGGCGTAATGTTTCAGCCTCCAATTTCGGCCTACTCCCACCGCCGGTTGCGGAATCGGAAGTAATTGCCCCGAGCGACATGACGGCGATTGGCGATGCTTTTGATGGGAACCCAGTCCTCCAACGCGGAAGTTGGAGCGGGATGGGGAAACATGGCAAATACACTTTAGCCCGACACCACGGTAAAGCCAGCGTGGTCTTTTGCGACGGCCACGTCGAAACGCCAACGTTGAAATTCCTTTTTGAAGACACCAGCGACGCGGCTTTGGTTCGTTGGAATCGCGATCATTTACCGCATCGCGAGCGCCTAAAATGAGAATGAATCAAAGTCGAAGCAAAGACGGCCAAGACGGCTTCACTTTGGTTGAGTTGTTGATGGTTATCGCCATCATCGGAATTCTCGCCGCGCTTTTGCTGCCGGCATTGAGTCGTTCCATGGCAAGGGCGCGACAAATTCAATGCGTCAATAATGTCCGCCAACTCGGCATCGGCTTGCACGAATTTGTTTCCGACAACCATGTTTATCCGCTCTTCGTAGATGCCGAGTATAACAAGAGCAGTCAGCCGACTAACTTCAATACTTGGCAGGAGGCAATTGCGCATCAACTTGGTGACGCTCCCAAGAGCGAACCCAATTATTGGGTAAAAGGCGTTTGGCTTTGTCCAGGCGTTCAATCCAAGGGGATTTTAGGCAGTTCCTACACTTCATACGGTTACAATGCGTTTGGCATCGGCACAAATTTGGCCTCATTAGGTTTGGGAGGGACCTACGGATTTTCACACGCACCGGCAGTTGGAATGGCATCAGTCGTCAAGCCGCCGGTGCTGGCGTTCGCGATTGTGAACCCAAGTGAAATGATGGCCATCGGCGACGGTTTGCATGGAAATGCTACTGAAATATTTTCGGGGCAAGGCATCCTTTGGCGTCATGATTCTTACACCGGCTTTTTTAGTACTAGATCGGCCAATGCTCGTCACCAAGGCAAAGCCAACGTGGTCTTTTGCGACGGCCATGTTGAATCGCCGACCTTGAAATTCCTTTTTGAAGACACGAGCGACGCCGCCCTAGTTCGCTGGAATCGCGACCATCTGCCGCATCGCGAGCGGCTGTAACCATGAACATGACGGCTGCGCGAATATACAATCGAGACGGCGTCACTTTGGTTGAACTGTTGACGGTCATCGCCATCATCGGAGTTCTGACGGCTTTGGCACTCTCAGGAGTTTCCCACGCCAAAGGCAGGGCGCAGCAAATCCGGTGTGTGAGCAATATCCGGCAACTGGGCCTTGCCCTTCAGCAATTCAATGCCGACTACCATGTGTATCCCCTCAATGTTAATTTGCATTGGTCCGATGGCGGCGAGCACGCAACCACGTGGAAGACTGCACTGGAACAGGCTGCGCTTTCCGGGCGCGACCCGTGGGCCCTAAAAAGGTTGGGAAGCAACTGGTGGCATACCACTGTATGGCATTGTCCAGCAATCCCGCTTTCTGGCTTCACGTTGGGCACAAAAACCAGCAACACATATTACTCCTTCGCCAATTACGGCTACAATGCCTATGGCCTGAGAAGGTGGGAAGATGCCGATTCACTTGGACTGGGTGGGCACAAAGGGAATCGAATCCCCACCAACGCCGTTGACTCGCCTTACCTCGACTCACCGCCGGTGCGAGAATCAGAAGTCATCAATCCGAGCGAAATGATGGCGATTGGAGACGGATTCATCGGAGGTAACGGCGTCATTGTGGATACGACAGATAACCGGGGACGCTTGCAGCGCACGAGCGGCTTGCAGGATATTGGCGGGAGCACAGCAAGGTCTTATCTCCGCCACCAAGGCAAAGCGAACGTGGTCTTTTGCGACGGGCACGTCGAATCGCCGACGTTGAATTTCCTTTTTGAAGACACCAGCGACGACGCCTTGGTTCGCTGGAATCGGGACCATTTGCCGCATCGGGAAAGGCTGCAACCATGAACACCTCACTCAGAGCCGGTTTTGAAACTCCAACCTCGGTCGTAGCAGCCGACGTAAGGAGGCTCAAATCTCCCGATTTGTTCAGACCGCTGAGGTCAGAGGTTAGAGCCTCCTCACGTCGGCTGCTACCATTCAAGAAGGCACTGAGCGCTCTTGCTGCTACCCATCTCTGTCTGGCGTCAGGTTCACTATCTGCGGTCGCCGCCGAGAGCTTTCCCAAACCGTACGACTCCGAGCCGCGTGGCCAGCCAATGTCCGCCGCCGAAGCCGCGCGCAGTTTCAATATGCCGCCCGGGTTCAAAGTCGCTGCGTTTGCCAGCGAACCGGACGTGCGTCAGCCCATCGCCATGACGTTTGATCCGCGCGGACGACTTTGGGTCGCCGAGAACTACACCTACGCCGAAGCCAAGGTGCGCTACGACACCAACCTCTCGGATCGCGTGCTGATTTTCGAGGATACGAATCACGACGGCCATTTTGACAAACGCACCGTGTTTTATGATCAAGCCAAAGTCCTTACCAGCGTCGAGGTCGGCCTGGGCGGGGCGTTCCTGATGTGCCCGCCGCGCCTCCTGTTTATTCCGGATCGCAATCATGACGATGTTCCGGACGGCGAACCCGAGGTTTTGCTTGATGGCTTTGATGTCACGGGTGGCAACCACCACACCTTTGCGAACGGCCTCCGCTGGGGGCCGGACGGCTGGCTCTGGGGCCGCGTCGGCATTTCCAACACGCCGCGCCTCGGCCGGCCCGGCACGCCCGAAGCCGAGCGGATACGAATGAACGGCGGCATCTGGCGCTATCATCCCACGCGCCATGTCGTCGAAAAGGTCTGCTCCGGCACGACGAATCCCTGGGGCAACGACTGGAACGCGGTGGGTGAACCCTTCTTTATCAACACGGTCATCGGTCACCTCTGGCACGCGATTCCCGGCGCGCATTTCAAGCTGATGTACGGCGATGATGTGAACCCACACAGCTATGGTTTGATCGATCAACACGCGGACCACTACCACTTCGAGACCGGCGCCGGCTGGACCAAATCGCGCGCGGCGGCGGATGGCAGGTCCTTCGCGGCGGGCAGCGATT
>JADLHS010000393.1 GCA_020848635.1 Limisphaerales bacterium | reverse complement strand
CGGAACCGGGCTTGGCCCGGCAGCGCCTCGAGGTGTTGTGAACGAGTCGAAGCGCCAGCCCGCAGCCCAATCCCCCACGGGGGAAACTTTCCTCGGCTTACTTGGGAATCAACACCACAAAAACACCGCGGCGGTTGATCGCCCAGGCCGCCTCGTCATGCCCCAACGCTTCCGGTTTGTCTTTCCCAAAACTGACGGTGACGACGCGGTCACCCTCCACCCCGCCGCCCACGATGAGTTCGCGAATGGCCAGCGCCCGGCGCTCGCCTAACGCGCGGTTGTATTCCTCCGTGCCGCGCTCATCACAATTGCCTTCAACGCGGAGCCCCACCTTGGGATTGGCTTTCAGATACGCCCCCGCCGCTTCGACATTCGACTTCTCGCTGCTCTTGACCACCGCGCTGTCGAAGTCAAAGCGAACGGTGTGCGCGGCGAGCGCGCCGCGATCTTCATTGAAGTTATCCGGGTTGCCCCATTTATCCGACTGTATGCCCCCACCGTCTCCCGGCTGGCCAACCGGACCTTGATCCGTAGTCGCCGTTCGCCCCGTGGTATCGCCAGGCCCCTTCGGTCCCTGCTCGCCCACTCGCGTGCCGCTTTTATTAATGTCGGTGATCCCCACGGGCCGCTTCCGGCATCCGGTGGAGGCAAAGGTGAGGGCCACGGCGATCACCAGGAGATAGGTCAATTTTGTTACTTTCATGTTTATTTGGTTTTGGGAAGGGCTATTTCGCCCAACTGGGTTGCGAGTTAATTCCCGAAAGTCGGGAAACATCTTTGGTCTGTTTGGTGGGAACGTCAAGCAAAGAGAGTCGCCGACCGCCGCTGCGGTCGCGTTGGACATACACCACCGTGCGTGAATTCGGAGCCCAAGACGGATCCTCGCCAAGCCCGAGCTGGGTGGCCTCGCCGCCCTTCGCCGGCACCACGCAAATCTCAAATCCGCCCATCTGCGCGGTGAACACAATCCACTTCCCATCCGGCGACCAGTCGGGTTCGGAAGGATTGGAAACGCCCGAGGTGGGAATCCGCACGAGCGGCCCCCCGGCCACCGGCACCTTCCACAGCGCGCGGCGCTCATTGCTCTTCCCGGCGAAACAAATCCATTGGCCATCCGGCGACCAGCACGGTGACGACTCGTCCTCCTTCGACTTGGTCAACTGCCGCAGGTGGCTGCCGTCAATGTCGGCCACGTAGAGGTCCACTGCACCTGACTTGCTCAGGATCATCGCCACCTTTGAGCCGTCCGGGGACGGCGCGGGGCTGATGTTAGAGCCTGGGTAACGCGCCAGCGTCGTCAACCGGCCCGTGCTCAGATCATGATGATAAATGTCCGGCTGATTGGCACGGTAGGACCCGTAACACAGCGCAAAATGTCCCGGCACCCAGGCGGGCGCAGCCACAATATTTTTCTCGGACGTGATGGCCTGCCGGCCGAAACCGTCAAAGTCGGCGATGCAAATGTCGCTGTTCGCGCCTTCACCCGCCCTGAACGCAATTTTGGTCTGGCCGACGCCCTTGCGGCCGAGCGCGGCCAGGAAATCATCCACAAACGCATGCGCCTGACGCCGCAGGGATGCGCCGGTGTAGCTCTTGTTCACGAGCATGTTCTTGTTGAACCGATCCTGCGCGCGACCCGTGAGATTCCCATTGGCGCCGCCGCTGAGGAGGTATTGCGCGGTTTCCGGGGTGGTGAAAGCGAACCCCTGAACGGTGAGATCAAGTCTGATGACCGATTCCGCTTCGCCGGTGAAGCCGCTGAGCGAAACCGGCACCGGCTTCTCCCTCCCCGGAATGTAGTCCTTGCTGATGAGAATTTCCTCGTCCGCAGACGCCGCGCTGACGAACACGAAAAGACCCAGGGCGGCTGAGATTCGCCTGAAAAAAATTCTGATTTTCATCCGAGTTTTTTGGCTTTCAAGCTGAAGCTGATGGTGAACGTTCGTTGTGAATCTTTGGCGCCTTCCGGGAAGGGCGCGACAAAAGTGACGCGGTCGAGCGTGGCTTGAATCGAGCGATCCACCAACGGGCTGCCCGACGACTTAATGATTCGTGAGGCGATCACGTTGCCGGCGCGCGCAATGGTCACGCTGACTTTGACGGTAGCTTCATCATCGGTGGCATCCTCGGGAATCCGCCAGGCATCAGTGTAGATTTTACGCACCACCTGCCCGTAATTGGCGTAACTCGGCCCGCCACCGCCTGGTCCGTTGGGTCCGGTGGGCATTTCGACCTGCAAGCTGGAGGTCAGTCCGCTCGAAATGTTCTTGAGAGCTGTTGCAAACTGCTTCCTCCGTTCCGCGTTGGCCTTGGCCGCTGCGTCGGCTGCCGCAGTGGCAGCGGTATCGGCCGCAGCCTTGGGTGGAGTTTTGCGGTCGCGGGGATTGACGACCGTGTCACTGATTTGAACCTTGTGGACCTTTTTCTCCGGTTTGGCTTCAAGTGAATCCGGATCGGGCTTTACCAGCTTCAGCTTTTCAACTTTGGGTGGGTCCGGGTCGCGTTGCGGTTGCGGTTGCGAGCTCTGCGGCTGGACCTGTGGTTGCGGTTGCGGCTGTGCCGCCGGAGGGGTGGGCGTAGTTACTGGGGTTGGCGGATGCGGAGTGCCTCCGCCCGAGACCTTCGCGTCGGTCGTGTCAATGGGGACGAACTCCAGCACCGGTGTGGGATCCGACTCGCCCGGCGACAAGAACGCTGGACCAACAATGAGCAACGAAAGCAATAACAGGTGAAATCCCGTCGCGCCGATGAAACATTTTTTCTGGAGGCGGCTCATTTGCTGCCCGGAGGTTGCGTGCGGATCTGGTATTTGGAAATGCCTTTGCTGGTGCAGGCGTCGGTCAACGCCACGAAATCCCTCATCCGGCTGTTCTCATCCGCGCGAATGTAAATCACCAGATTCGGGTTCGCCTGATATTGTTGCGCCAGGCTCGCCACGAGTTGATTGAGTGGCGTAAAGCGTTTATTCATCGCGTAGCGGCCATTTGAATCAATATCCACCACCCGCACGTTTTTTTGATCGGGCAGACGATCCGAAGGGTTACGGCCCACGGGCAGTTTGAGGGGTAGTCCATTCTCCATCAGCGGCGTCGTGATGATGAAGATGATCAACAGTACAAACGCAAGGTCTAGCAGCGGAGTGATGTTGATTTCACTCAGCGTAACCAGATGACTGCGTTGGGAGAACCGCCTCATTTCTCTTCCAGATACTCCGTCTCCATCTTGGAGATGATTTCCTGCGCAAAATTGTCCAGTTCGACCGTCAGCACTCGCAGGTTGTGAACAAGCCAGTTGTAACCAAACATCGAAGGGATCGCCACCAGCAGGCCCGCGACAGTGGTGATCAACGCGGCGGCGACCCCCGGGGCCATGGCGGCCAGGGAAGCGCTGCCCGCCTGCGCAACGCCGCTGAAGGTGCTCATCACGCCCCAGACCGTGCCCAGCAGGCCGAGGAACGGCCCACCGCTCACGGCGATGGCAAGCAGGATCAAACCCGACTCCAGTTTCAAGGATTCCTGGGCCACCGTGTTCTCCATGAGCCGTTTCACGTGTTCGATGCTCTTGATGGAAACGAACTTCTTCCGGCCGCTTTCCGGGGTTTTCAGCCGCGCGTCCAACTCAATGCTGCCCGCTTGATAGACGGCAAACAACGGGCAACCCTCCGCCTGAATCCGCCGGTCAAACATGTCGAGCACGGCCTTCTGGGTTTTGAATTCGCTGGTGAAAAACAGGTTCAGCTTCTTGGCGCGGCGCATCTGGATGGCTTTGAAGATCATCACCGACCACGCCATGATGGAGAAGCACATCAGGAAGACGATGATCGCCTTGGCTTCAGGTCGGGCCTGGTCCCAAACATAGAGGAGTTCCGGCTGTTCATTCGGAGCCGGAACCTTCCCCACGACCGCAAACAACAATGGCATTACATTCATGAAAATTCTCAGGTGCTAAGACTTGGTCGTGAGGAAGCGACTGTTCGCCAAGCACCGGTTGGTACGAATACTTTCTTACGCGTATTGTTGCTTGCGCTGGGCAGAAAAAGCAAAAACATTTTATTCACAAAATGCGTTCGCTCCCGCCGCGGCGTTTGCAGCGGTCCCGGCGCGGTTGGCCGAAAGCCCAAACGGATGCCGGTGGTCGCGGCCCGCACCCCAACCGGACACCCTTTCGAATTCCAACTGTCGAATTCCAACTTTACACCCTGCCGCCCGCGTGCCACGCTATCGCTGTTATGTGGAAGAAAACTTTAATGCTGTTGCCGGCGCTGTTGCTGCTGGCCGGTTGTGCGACCACCGCCACCAACATCTCGGCCCAGCGGCAACTGCGCAACGCCGACAATCTTTACCCTATCGAAGTGGTGTTCGACAGCCGGCAGCAAGCCCTTCGCTGGGATACGATTCAGGTCACCGCCATCGTCGGCAAGGAATCGTACGCGATGCGCCCGACCAAACTCATGCGGAACCGCTGGGAAGGGGTCATTCCCGTACCGGCAGGTGTGAAAACCGTCACCTATCACTACAAATTCGACTACCAATACACCGATTTTGGAAAGGTGAGCAAAGGCAGCGCCTCCTCCCACAGCTACAAGCTGGCAATTCTGGATCCGTAGCCGCTTTGTTCCAACCAGGTATCCGTGCGGGCACCGGCAACGGTGCCCGTTTTCATTTCAACCCCACGCGGCCGCGTAGAGTTCGGCAAAATCATCTCTCGTCACGCGCCGGGGATTAAATCCCGCCGTCCACTGGCGGGCCGCCTCGTCAGCCAAAGTCACCAGCGCACTTTCCGCGACACCACACTCCGCCAATGTGCGCGGCAACCGGGCCAGCGCCAACAGGGTCTCCAGGCGTTCACCCAGGGCCAGCACGGCGCGGGCATCGCTTTCGCTGCAAGAAACCAATCCCGCGGCCCGCGCCAGAGCCGCATAGGCCGCCTGGGCTTCGGCCTCCCCCCCATTGAAGCGCACGACATGCGGCAGCATCAATCCCACGGCCTGGCCATGCACAATTCCGAAATGCGCCGTGAGCGGATTGGCGGCCGCATGCGCCGCGCCGAGCATGGAATTCTCAATCGCCGCGCCGGCGTAAGCGGCCCCGAGCTGCATCCGGCCCCGCGCGGCAAGGTCGTTGGGGTTCTGCAAAACTTCCGGGAGGGCGCCATTGCAGAGCGTGAAGGCCGCGGCTGAAAGCCGTTGCGAAAGGGCCGTGCGCTTGGTCGTCACCGCCGTTTCCACCGCGTGCGCAAT
>JADLHS010000392.1 GCA_020848635.1 Limisphaerales bacterium | reverse complement strand
TTTGCCCCTCCTGCGAGAGCTTCCGGAAGAGGGTCCGGTAATTCCCAAACTCCTCCGTTTGAAACTTGTGAACGCCCTCGATGAGTTTTTGCATGCGGCAAGCTCAGGCCGTCAGCGTGCGGTTCTTCGCGCGGGATTCGGCGGCGAGCCGTTCCTTGAAGGCATCCAGCTTGGTTTGCAGGCGGGCATCCCCGCTGCCGATGATCTGCGCGGCCAGCAGGCCGGCGTTGCGCGCGGCATTGATGCCCACCGTCGCAACCGGCACGCCCGGCGGCATCTGCACGATGGCCAGAAGGGAGTCCATCCCGTCCAGCGCCTTGCCCAGAATCGGCACGCCGATGACGGGCAGTGTGGTGAACGCGGCCGTGACGCCCGGCAAATGCGCCGCGCCTCCAGCGCCGGCAATGATGACCCGCAAACCGCGCTCGCGGGCGGAACTCGCATATTGCTCCAGGTCGCGCGGCGTGCGATGGGCGGAAATGACTTTGGCTTCGGAATGGAGCCCGAATTCCTGCAACGCCTCGGCGGCGGCTTTCATCACGGGCCAGTCGGAATCGCTGCCCATCAGGATGCCGACCGTTATTTCGTTGGTTTTATTTGCTTTCATCGGGAGTTGAGATCGGTTGCCGGCGAAACCCCGCCGCACCGGGGCAAATGTTAGGGACGACGGGCCAATTGGGAAGAAAAATGCGGTCAGCCGGTGCTCTCCAGCACCACCACGGCCGTCGCATAGTTTTGCGTATGGCTGAGGCTGAGGTGCAACTGCCGCGCGCCGCGCGCCGCGAACAGCGCCTGGCCTTTGCCGTGCAGCACCACGAACGGCTCGCCGGATTCCTTGCGCCGCACTTCCATGTCGTGCCAGCCGAGGTGTGCGCCGATGCCGGTGCCGAAGGCTTTGGCGATGGCCTCCTTGGCGGCAAACCGCACGGCGACAAACGGCGCGGCGTCCTTGTGTTGCTGGCAATAGGCAAGCTCGGCCGGTAACAGCAGGCGGTTGAGAAAACGGTCGCCAAAGCGCGCCACCGACGACTGCACGCGCGCCACCTCGATAATATCAATGCCGAGTCCGAGAATCATGCGCCGCGCCTCACGGCGTTTTCATCCGCGATAATCCTGCATCAAACCGAGCATGTCCTGGACGGCGGTGGTCAGCCCCGTCGTGAGGGCGCGGCTGATGATGCTGTGGCCGATGTTGAGTTCCACCAGGTGCGGTACGCGGTGGATCAGGGGGAGGTTTTCGTAGTTCAAGCCGTGCCCCGCGTTGACCCGTAGGCCGAGAGCGTGGGCCTGCTTCGCGGCCGCGATCAATCGCTCCAGCTCGGCCTCGCGCTCGGCGGCCTCGGCGAAATGATCCGCGAACCGGCCGGTGTGCAGTTCGATGAATTGGGCGCCGACGAACGCCGCCGCCTGAATCTGGGTCGGAATGGCGTTGATGAAGAGGCTGACCTCAATTCCCGCCTCGTTCATCCGTTTGCGGGTCTCGGTCAGCGCCAGTTCGTTGGCCACGACGTCGAGGCCGCCTTCGGTGGTCACCTCCTGCCGTCGCTCGGGCACGAGGCAGACGATCTCCGGCTTCATTTTCAGGGCGATGGCCACGATCTCGGGCTCATTGGCCATCTCGAAATTGAGCCGGGTCCGGACGACTTCGCGCAGTTGCCACATGTCCCGGTCCTGGATATGACGGCGGTCTTCGCGCAGGTGCGCGGTGATGCCGTGGGCGCCGGCGGCCTCGCACTGGCGCGCGGCTGCCACGGGTGAAGGTTCGCCGTGCGCCCGGCCGCGATAGCGGGCTTCCCGCAAAGTGGCGACGTGGTCAATGTTGACACCGAGTTTTAACATGGCCCCAAGTCTGGGCCGTCAACTCCCGGATGCAATCCCGAAATCAGGAACCAAGCCGCGGCCCGGCGGGGTTTTAGATTGCGTGTCCGCCGACAACCCGGCTTGCTATGGCCCGTGTTAAAACCGCGTACGTTCGCAAAATACTGGCTGCCCGTGCTGGGTTGGATGGTGGTGATCTATTCCGCTTCCGGCGATCGCAAGTCGGCGCAACATTCGTCGCGCCTCATTGAACCGCTCGTGCGGTGGTTCTTTCCGCACCTGACGAACGAGACGGTCTGGTTGATTGTGTTGTTGGTCCGCAAGTGCGCGCATCTGACCGAGTATGCGATTTTGGCGCTGTTGCTCTGGTGGGCGTGGCGCGCATCGGCGGCGCCGGGGGCGCGGGCCTGGTCGTGGCAATGGGCGTGGAAGATTTGGCTGGTCGTGGTCCTTTACGCGGCGGGCGATGAATATCACCAGGGGTTTGTCCCGGATCGGCAGGCTTCCGGGTGGGACGTGCTGATTGATGCGTCCGGTGCGGCGGCGGCGCTGCTGGGGCTGTGGGCTTTGGGCTGCTGGCGCAAGTGGTGGGTTGGCGGGAACGCGAAGCCCGGAGCCAGGGCATAGGTTGCTATCCCACCTTTCGTATCGCATCCAACCGATGACGTCTTTCGAGGACCGGAGCAGTGGAGTTTTGGCAGGTGGCTATTCTGCAATGCCGGGTCACGTAAACCCGATGCCCCCCCGGCGTGGTTTTGAGCCGGGCGGGTTTCAACCACAGAACGCTTCGGCGCGCTCCGGCACTCCGGCCAAAGCGATCTTTGTCCGTTAGTCATCTTGGTGAATCTTTCGCGATTTGAATACATAAAAAATGCCCGCTGCGATAATGGCGGGAATCCACCACAACCGCCACACCAACAAGTGCGGGTAGATTCGGGTGCGAAGGTAAGTGCGTAAATCCGTGCCATCCGGTTTATACGCGTGCCGGTAAGACAAAGTTAAAAGAGTGACTTGAGAGGTCACGACGGGAACTGCGGCAATCCAAACCCAGCGCCGAGCTGCAATGAGGCACACGGGAATCGGGGTGATAATAAATCCACCAAACAGCAGAACACCAGTGGCGCTTTCCCCAAAAAAGCCAGCTCTGCCAGCCAAAACACCTAGTCCGAAGCCAACGCCGGAACTGACCGACGCGGGCGGCCAGTGGCGTCCGAGTTGGAAACTGACGTGGCCCGCCCGCGTTCGGTCCAGTGATTTTTTTAGGCCACTTGGTCATGATTTTTCCGTGCGCAATATCGGTATTCGGCAAGCAACAATCCCAATGACAGCAACGTACTGAATGACCAAAGCAAGGTGATCATCAACTTCGCCGTCCGCCAATCCGCCGCCGCGTATCCTTGGGCAAGGTAGTCTGGCCCATAGACCAGGCGCGCGACGACGCAGCCTGCCAGCTTGCACGCGAAGATGAGGAAGCCACTGAAAACGATCGCTGCATATGGGTGCTGCGGGACCCGCCGCAACATCCAAGGCATGACCCCGACGACAGGCAAGGCTGAAAGCACTGCCATCAACGGAAATGGGAAATGCGTCTGCACGCCCGCCGCGAGACCGAACCCAACGAAAAGCGCAACATTGACGGAAATGGCGGTGCTGATCACCCGCATCATGGCCCGCCACGAAGTGGCCGACCCCGGCAGTCCCCAAGCGCGATGAAACTCCGTCACGAGCCAGGCATTGATGACGCCGAGATAAAGGCAGGAAACATCCGCGCTGTTAGCTGGATCGGTAGCGACCAGGATTGGTAACGGCAGAAATGCGGCGACAGCCCACATCCCCATCATCGCGCGAAGCCCGCCAGCGCTTGAAGGCTGGACCGGTGCTGGTATGGAATTTGTCATATAATTGCAATATGGCCGCACGCCAACTGAGCGATACGGGCGGTCCAGCCCGTCCGAACTGACACCTGACGTCGCCCGCCCGCATTCGCTCCAGTGACCTCGTTCGGCGAAACAAATGCTCTCATGGTTTGCAATCGTCTCTCATCTTACGCGCAACAATATCCAGTGAACTCGCAATTCTTTCGTGCGCGCTGACGAACCGGCTTAAAAGCCGCAAGACGAAAATGATGACACCTATGACGCAAGCGCCATAGACCAATAGGAATAATCCGCTGAGTGTCCCCATAATTTGTGGTTGCATGATTTGATTTACGTGACAATCACTTCCGCCGAACGCTCCGGCTCACCGAAGTCGGGCCAATGATGTCCGATTGCCTACCGAGACGCGATCCCGGCGTTCGGTGCAGCCGGCGGGTTGGGCCACATGGTCATTGTCTAATTTTGCGCTGAAATTTCACCACAACAAACGCTGCCGGAACAACACATATCAAGCCAGTCAACGCCCACTGTAACAAATACCCTCCAACTCCCGGCAGCGCCGGATTCGTCCAAAAATCCAACGAATACGCGCTCGCTCCAGCAGAATAGAATATCGAAAAAATGACGGCAATGGCCGCTGCGCTGAAAGCTCCTCCATATGCCGCGCCGGAGGATGGCTGCTGCTTCCGGGCAATCTGTCGGCGACAAGTGATTGCGGCCAAGATGGCGGTCAGTGCCATCGACAAACCAAAATAGATGATGTTGAATTTCATACGCGTGATGTAGCACCGGGTAGGTGCAGGCGGTTAACCCGCCCACACCCCCCTAAGAACCGTGCGTGAAAGTTTCCCTTCACACGGCTCGGGCCTTTCAGAGGACGCACCCGTGTGGGGCATCCCGGCAATCGGCTGGATTAACGTAAGCATCCTGAGCCCCTTATACGCCTGCCAGAACCAGCTTGCCAGTCCTTTTGCAGGGAAGGGTCCGCCATGCAAAACAGCGGCGGCGCTCAAAATACTCGGTGTAGCTTGGGTCATAAGGGTTAGCCTCTCCTCTGACCTTGATATGGCGCTCCAGCACCGTTCGGGCGATGGAATACAAGCGCAGCACGTGGCTTTCGCCAGTGCTCGCGCCGAGGCGAACCGCGAACCCGAATCTGCCGCCGGCCGTGAAGTATTTGCGCTTCAACCAGCCGTAGGATTTATTCGGGTGCGTCCGCTGTGCCCAGCGCAATAGCTGGTAGTGGATGATGCGGTCCACGGTCCAAAAGGCTTTCGCCGAGCAGACGCAGCGATGACAATTAGCCCAGCCCCGAAGGATCGGGTTGAGTTTACGGATCAGCGTTTCCGCCGTTTGCCCGAGTAGCCCCTTGATGCACTCGCGGGTTTTCTGCACCAGCGTCTTCCACCCGTCCTTGGCGGGTTTGATGACCAGTTTATTCCGATACTTGCGCACGTTCTGGCCGAGGAAGTTAAACCCCGTTTCAATGTGGGTGAGGGTGGTCTTTTGCTCTGAGAGTTCCAGACCTCGTTGCCTGAGGAAGTCCACCACGGTCGGTTTCACAATCTGTTCCAGTATTTCTCGCTTACGCGCGGTCACCACGAAGTCATCCGCGTAGCGGATGAAGTTTACCTGGTCGCGTCGTTTCCGAATCCGGCTCCGGATGGCTTGTTCCATTCCGTCCAGCGTCAGGTTTGCCAGTACCGGCGAGATGATCCCGCCTTGTGGCGTGCCTTCGTTGGTTGGAAACAGTTGGCCCTTTTCCCAGTAGCCTGCGGCCAGCCATTGGCGTAGTATCCTCTTATCCATCGGAATGGACTTGAGGAGCCACGCGTGGCTGATTCGGTCAAAACAGCTCTTGATATCGCCTTCGAGCACCCAGACCGGCGCGTAGCTTTTGGCCAGTGCACAGAAGCACTGACCAATGGCGTCGGCGCACGAACGCCCTTCCCGGAACCCATAAGAGTTCCGGTCACCGATCGTCTCGGCGATTGGCTTTAGGGCCAGGGCGTGGAGCGCCTGTTGGGCGCGGTCGTGCAGGGTAGGGATGCTTAAGGGACGCAGTTTGCCGTTCTTCTTGGGAATATAAATCCGCCGCAACGGTTGCGGTCGGTATCCCCGACGTTTCAGGTTCTGCGCTGCTGCATACTTTTGTCTGTCAGTCCTCCATCTTACGTTGTCTACACCGGGTGTTTTCGCACCCTTGTTTTCCGCCACCCGCTTAACCGCCAATAGCTTGGCCGGGCGCGCGTGGGTGAGCAGCCACGCCAAGGCCTTTGCCCTGCCGTATCTTCCTGCTCGGATTGCCTTTGCAATACGCAACTGTAGCCTCCTGACAGCGCACCGGACCTTGGGCCAATCAATGGCTTT
>JADLHS010000391.1 GCA_020848635.1 Limisphaerales bacterium | reverse complement strand
GTGTTCGTAGTCGAAAACACTGAGCGACGCAGTGCCGAGCAGAAAATGCTGCGCTTCGCTGACCGGCAATCCAATCCACCGCGCCGCGAGGACGTGGCCGAAGTGGCCATGCGAAAAGAGCGCGATGTGTCCGTCCAAGACGCGGAGTTTCGCGATGAGGCTGTCAGCGCGGGCGGATACTTGTTTTGGTGTTTCACCGCTAGGGCCACCATCTCGAAAGAGATTCCAGTCAGGATGCTCTTTGTGAACGGCTGCGGAGTGTTGCCCTTCGTAATCACCGTAGTCCCACTCCGCGAGGTTGGGATCAACTTCGGGCGTCACGCCTGGAATCACCAATTCGCACGTTCGTCGCGCGCGTTGCCGTGGACTGCTAAACACGCGAGCGAACGAGATTTCTCGGAGACGCAAACCGAGTTCCCGCGCCAAGTCCTCGCCATGTGCAGTCAAGGGAAGGTCCGTGCGACTGGTGTATTGGCCGGAAAGCGACCATTCGGTTTCGCCGTGTCGAATGAAGTAAATGCGCGGGAGCATAGTCAGTCGCTCAAACAAGCGATGATCGCTTCGATCACTCGCTTAGACTCGTTCGGGTCGCGAACCTGGATGGACACAACGTCTGCCTCCTTCGCCGGATAATCATTTCCACCAGGGAACAAGGCGTCCCCGACGAAAATCATTTCGTGAATTGCGATACCGAGCGTGTCGCGGAGTTTTCTGATGCCATAGGCCTTATCAATGCCTGGCTTGGTGACATCAACAGAGGTCGTGCCGCCCAAGCGCACAGAAAATTCAGGGATGAGTTTGTCGAGCAGCATTTTCATTCGTTGCCGCTTGGCGAAGTCCAAATCCCACTTCTTCTTTTCCTCAATGGGCGCTGGCTGCCCCAGCGCCGAGAACGTGATCTGACTGCCCCGGTCTTCAACGACCTCGCCCCAAGTCTGGTGAACCTCGAAGCCTGATGCCGCCATCACTTGCTTGAAGGAGCGGACAATCTTCTCCTTTTGCTCGGTCGTGAAATCTTCCGAGTAAAGTAATTTCCAGCCGGAGTCGTAGCGGTAGAACTTTGTCCCGCAGGTCGGCAAAAGCGACAAGTTGTTCAGGCGTTCATCATGAGGAAGATTGCCGAGCAATTGTTTTTCAAACTGCGGCCAGTTGCCGCCGGAGATTACCGCGACTTTCACGATGCCGAGCAACGCACTGAGTAGCGTGGACATCTCCGCATCAAGCGCGGATTTGCTTTCGGCCAGCGTGCCATCCAGATCGAATACGATGAGCCTTTTCATGGAATGCGTTATTCATCCCGAATGATGGTTTACACACAAACGGTCAAGGCAATCGCTCAAGCCGCCAGCGCCGGAGTTTCCTTTGGAAAATCTGCGCCACGGGAAACGGCTTCCCACGCTTTGAATTCTTTGCCGAGCGCTGCGAGCTTGGCCGTCGCGCCTTCGTAAGCATTGTTGCCGAGCAGCAAACGGTGGGGCGGATACGGCGACTCGACAGCTTTCACGATTGCCTGCGCCGCGCGGACTGGATCGCCCGGCTGCTGGCCGGAGTCGGCGCGGATTTCACTGCGCCACTCACCCGCCGTCTTCGCGTAGTCTTCAATCCGCCGTTTGCTTTCATTTGCCGAACGTCCGGCCCAATCAGTGCGAAAGCCGCTCGGCTCAACCAGCATCACTTTGATCCCCAGCGGTTCAACCTCCTGCCAAAGCGCTTCGGATAATCCTTCGACGGCAAATTTCGTCGCGTTGTAAAACGCGAGCGCCGGGAAGCCGCATAGCCCGCCGATGGAGGACAGATTGACGATGCAGCCCTTGCGCCGCTGCCGCATTCCTGGCAGCACCGCTTGAATCATGCGACTCAGACCGAACACGTTGATCTCGAACATCCGGCGCACTTCCTTTTCTTCGCTCTCCTCTACCGCCGCGAAATAGCCGATGCCGGCGTTGTTCACGAGCACATCAATGCCGCCAAACTTCTGCTGCGCCGCTTTGATGGCCGCATCAACCTGCGCTTGATCGGTGACATCCAGCTTGAGCACCAGCACATCGCCCATGTTGGCTAGGTCTTTGACATCGGCGGGATTGCGGGCCGTTACCACGGTGGGATAACCAAGTTCCGAAACATGCTTGGCAAGCTCGCGACCGAAACCAGTCGAGCAACCCGTGATGAACCAAACCGGCTTGGTGGTCGTGACGGCTTTTGAATTCTTTATGGTCATAGCTTTAGTCGTTGAAAGAGGTTTGCTAGTCCCGCGCTCAGGCCGCAGCGTCAATGGAACTGGTGCGCACCAGCTTTTTGTTCACGAATTCTTGAATGCCCAAACCGGAAAGTTCGCGGCCGTAGCCAGAGTTCTTGATGCCACCGAACGGCAGATCGCACGCCGTCCACGTCGGGTGATTGATGAACACCATGCCGGTGTCAATGCGACTCGCCACTTGTTTGCCGAGCGCGACGTTCTTGGTGAAGACCGATCCGCCCAGGCCGTAGTCGGAATCGTTGGCGAGCGCCACCGCTTCGTCCTCATTCTTCACGCGGAAGATGAGCGCGACCGGGCCGAAGAATTCTTCGCGGTAAGCGGGATTGCCGGGTTTGATATTCGTGAGAATCGTCGGCTGCATAAACGAGCCGGGGCGGTCCATCCGATTGCCGCCCAGCAGCACCTTTGCCCCTTTGGCAACCGCTTCTTTGATCTGCGCCAGCAAATTGATCAAAGCAGCTTCCGTGGACAGTGGGGCGAGTGTGGTTGCTGCATCCATCGGATCACCGGGCTTGAGGGTTGTGAGCGCAGCTTGGAACTTTTCTAGAAACGCATCGGCAATTTCGTCGGCGATGATGAAGCGCTTCGCCGCGACGCAGCATTGCCCGGTATTGTTCATTTTGGCCCAGACCGCCCACTTCACCGTGGCGTCGAGATCGGCATCCGCGAGCACGATGAAGGCGTCGTTGCCGCCGAGTTCCATCGTGGTCTTCTTGACGTTGTGTCCGGCGCGCGCCGCAACGCTTCGGGCCGCATCCACGCCACCGGTCAGCGCGACCCCTTTGATCCGCGGATCATCAATGACCTGATTCACCTGATCGTGCGAGATCAGCAGATTGGTGTAAGCCCCTGCCGGCGCACCGGCGTCGAGCCACAACTTCGCAAACGCGATGGCGCATTGCGGCACGCACCCGGCGTGCTTCACCATCACGACATTGCCTGCCATTAGATTGGGCGCGGCAAATCGCGCAAGCTGGTAGTAAGGAAAATTCCACGGCTGCACGCCGAAGAGCACACCGAACGGGCTGCTTTCAATCACGGCTTCGCCCAGCTTCGGCTTGAGGATTTGCGGCGCGAGAAAGCTCTCTGCGTTCCAGGCATAGTATTCGATGATGTCCGCGCTCAACGCCACCTCGCCGCGTGATTCAGCAATGAGCTTACCCATTTCGAGCGTCACCGGTTTGGCAAACTCGTCCGCGCGCTCGCGCATAAGAGTTGCGGCTTTGGTAACAATGATGGCGCGTTCGGCAAACGTCATATGCCGCCAGGACTCGAAGCACGTCTCGGCCTTTTTGATCGCCTGCTCAAGTTGTGTGGCGGTCAACTCCTCGAACGTCTTGAGCGTTTTGCCATTGAAAGGATTCACGCTTTGGTAGGCTTTGGCCTTCACTTTGGAAGTGGTCTTTTTAAGCGTAGGGGGCGGGGTGGCAAGCGCGGTTGTCATAATCCTGAAGAAGTTACGTCGCCTTCGCCATCAGCGACATGGGGTGTTACCCCCACTGGCAACTTCTTGGGCCGAGTCGAGAGATGCTGAGAACGAATCCGCTACTCGCGCCGCAGGGCATTAATCGGATTGAGTCAAGCGGCCCGACGGGCGGGTGCGGATGCTCATTTGGTTTCCATCGCGGCAGTGTATTCGCCTCGGCGAGCCGCCCGATTGCACTGGGCGCGATTAAGCAAAGCTTGTTGCGCCGCTTTTACGTTCGCCTCTTGGCCGTGCCAAATTTCCAAAGCCGGTTGCTGGAGAGCGCGGCCATACGAGAACGACAAAGCCCAAGGCACGCGTGACTTGAATCGGACATTCATGGCATTCAAACGGGCCGAGGCCAGTTCGGCGGATTGACCACCCGACAGGAACGCAATGCCCGGCACGGCAGCGGGGACGGTTCGCAAAATACACTCCACCGTGGTGTCGGCGACTGCTTCGTCCGATGCCTGCTGCGGGCAGGTCAAACCCGGCAGCACCATGTTGGGTTTGAGGATGATTCCTTCCAGCAGCACGCG
>JADLHS010000390.1 GCA_020848635.1 Limisphaerales bacterium | reverse complement strand
CAGAAATGGCGGGAGGGCTTTGAAGTGGTTTACGCCATCCGGGAAAAGCGGAAGGAAGGCTGGCTGAAAAAATTCTGTTATTGGCTGTTCTACCGGCTGCTGGCCCGCGTTACGCCCTTCGAAATCCCGCTCGATTCCGGCGATTTCTGCATCATGGACCGCAAAGTTGTCGCGGTGCTCAAGCGCATGCCCGAGCGCAGCCGCTTTGTGCGTGGCCTTCGGGCGTGGGCTGGCTTTCGGCAAGCCGGCCTGGCGTATGAACGCCACGCCCGTGTCGCCGGCGCGGCCAAATACGATTTCCGCAAGCTGCTCACCCTCGCGCTGGACGGAATTTTCTCCTTCTCCACGATGCCGCTGACGCTCGTCGCTCAAGTGGGCATGTGGATTTCCGGACTTTCCTTCCTGGGAATCATCTGGGTGCTGGCCACCAAGCTCTTCAGCGGCGTCTTTTCCCGCCATGGTTTCCCGCCCGTGCAAGGCTTCACCACCATCGTGATCTGCATTCTCTTCCTGGGGGGGATTCAGATGATGAGCCTCGGCATTATCGGCGAATACATTGGCCGGATTTATGACGAGGTGAAACGCCGCCCGCCGTGGGTGATTCAGAAAAGCGCCGGCATCACGCCCCAAACGCCGGAACCATGAGCCGGCAGTCATTGCTCTTATGGCGGAGATGATGCCTTGCTTCCCCCAAGCCGATCCAGTCAACGCTCCATGACCTCTCCGATTCCACCCCGTTCGGCATCCCGCCGCCTCAAACTCCCACGCGCCGGCTGGTCTGGCTTGTTCTTGCTCGCCATCGTGTTGGCCGCGACCACCAATGGCAGTTTCTGGATCGATGAATGCGTGACGGCTGATGTTGCCCGGCACCCGAGCCTGATGGGAGCGTGGCGGGCGATGGTGCAACTCAAGTTCGCCGAGGTGCAACTGCCCTTTTACATCGGTTACATCTGGGCCTTCGAGAAGCTCTTTGGCCACAGTGAACTGGCCTTGCGCCTCGCTGCCCTGCCCTTTTTTGTGGGCGGGATGACGTTGCTCGCCGGCGCCTTCGCGCGACGCACCGGTCGCGTCTGGCCGCTGCTGGTGGCGGTCGGGCTGAGCCCATTCGCCTGGTATTACCTGAATGAGGCCCGGTTGTATGCCATGCAAATGGGCGTCACCGCGATGATTGTGGCGGCCCTCATTCAGCTGAACTTGCCGCCCGCCGCGCCGGAGCGGACTGAATCCCGTTGGCTAACCCTCTACCTGCTCGGGGTGATACTGCTCTCCGGCATCAGCATGCTTGGCCAGATGTGGGCGGGGGCGGCCCTGCTCGCGGTCTTCGTCGTTGTGCCCAAAACACGCTGGGCAACCTGGTGGGACAGGCATCGCGGCAAGCTGCTGCTTACGGCTGGAGCGCTGTTGCTGCTGGGCGGCTATTACCTGTGGTCCCTGACCATCGGAGCGCGCGCCACGGCGGTGGGCGCGACCAACCTGCAAACCATCCTCTTCATCTTCTACGAACAACTTGGCTGCGTCGGGCCGGGGCCCGGCCGCGTCGAACTACGCGCGGCGGGAGTGGCGGCCCTGAAGCCTTTTGCCGTTGGCTTGGGCACTTATGCCACTGTTGTTGGTCTGGTTCTGGTCGCGGGTTTAGTTGCACTCTGGCAAAACGGGTCGCGCCGCCTTACCCTTGGCGCGCTTGCCTGCCTCGCGCTGCCTGCCGGCCTGATATTGCTGGCGGGGGTGGCGACGCACTTTCGCGTGCTCGGACGTCACTTTGCCCCGCTGGCCGTAATCCTGTTCGTGATTCTTGGCCTTGGCTTGCTGCACCTGTGGCAACGCCGCGGCTGCGTGGGCCGGGGGCTTGCAACAGGCTTTGTTGTTGTCACGCTTGCGTCCTGCCTGTTGATTCGCTTTGCGCCGCGCCATGCGAAGGACGATTGTCGGCAGGCCGCCCAACTGGCCAAGGCGGCGCTGGCCCAGAATGAAATCGTGTGGTGGAATGCGGGCGATATGGCGGCCACCTATTACGACGTGCCCATCGCCAACTCCGGCAGCAATCAGACGGGAGTTCTGGTGGTGTTCGATCCCCAACCTGCCTTCGCGATCAAACAGCCTAAGCCAGGCACGGTCATCACCAGCAAGCCGGATATCTATGACAGTCAAGGCGTGCTGGCCGGGTATCTTAAGGAGAACGGCTACCAACCGATCACGAACTTAATGGCCTTCACCCTCTGGAAGCGGAAATGAAAGCGCCACTTGCCGGCAATTTCCTGCAAACGGCAGGCCGTCCTTCCATACCCACGGCGTAACGCACCCGGCATGGGTCACTGCACTTTACCGGGACTTGCGCCGTACGCCTGTCCGCGCC
The DNA here is from genome assembly GCA_020848635.1 of Limisphaerales bacterium. Classification (GTDB taxonomy): domain Bacteria; phylum Verrucomicrobiota; class Verrucomicrobiia; order Limisphaerales; family JADLHS01; genus JADLHS01. The sequence goes on along the minus strand of JADLHS010000390.1, from coordinate 4,816 downwards.
AACTGTCGCGCAGGAGGTAATACAGGAAGAGCGAATTCCATTTGAGGTATCGCGGTCCAAGCCGGCGCGGTTCGGAGACCAGGCGATAGAGCCACGTCAGTCCGCCCCGCTGCATCCACGCCGGCGCGTCGGGCTTGAGCCCCGCGTTGGCGTCAAACGCAAAACCCACCGTCAGCACCACGCCCCGGCGCAACCGGGGTTTGTGGCGTTGCGCCCACGCCTGTTGCTTCGGGGTGCCGAATCCGACCCAGATGAAATCCGGCGAAAGCCGGTTGAGGTCGTCCACCACCTCCAGTCCCGCCGTGCCTTCGAGCGTTCCATCCGGGCTACAGCGGCCATGAAACGACCCCACAAAGCGCACGTTGGGATTTCGCGCGGAGAAAATCGCCTTCAAGCGCGCGCCACACTCCGCCGATCCGCCGAGCAGGTAATGGGTGCTGCCCGCGGGAGCGGTTTCCAGAAAGCGGCGCATAAATTCCGGGCCATACACGCGGTCGCGCAGCCCGGCGCCCGCCCGATTTAAACACCACACCAGCGGCATCCCATCCGGCAGCAAATCATCGTAGGCCCCCATCAGGTCGCGGAACGCAGCGTCGTGCCGCCGCATGGTCACGATCTGAGTGTTTACAAATTCGAGGAGGTGGCAGCGCGGCGCGCGGGCCCATTCCACGCACAGCGATGCGAGCTCATCGTAATCGGTCACGAGCAAAGGCGCCGTCAATACGTGCATTCGTTTCATCGGTCAAAAATCCATCACTCCCCGGCGCGAAGTTTGCCCTCCGCAAGCCGTCACCTTTCAACGGTGCATCCTTCCGACCTGTCGGAAAGCCGCCCCGGCAGTGTCGCGATGGGCTGCGACGGTTCAAGAAAAGACTTCACCTGCGCTTTGTTTTTGGCGAGGCTGCTGGCGGATGCTGGCATGAACCGCCACCCCCTTTTTGACCAGAACGATTCAAGCTGAATGAAGTTGCTCATCTTCGCCCACACCCCGCCGCCGCATCACGGGCAAAGTTACATGGTGCAACTCATGTTGGAGGGGCTCGGTGGCGACCGTTGCCGCCGCGCGCCCAGCGCCCCGCCTCAGCCGGGGGATGTTCACGGCATCGAATGCTATCATGTGAACACCCGGCTCTCCAAACGCCTCGAGGACATCGGGGAATTCCACGGGGCCAAATTGCTGCGCCTCCTGATCTATTGCGGGGAGGCGATCTGGTGTCGCTTTCGTTACGGCGTCACCAGTTTTTATTACATTCCGGCCCCCGGCAAAACCTCCGCTCTCTATCGGGATTGGCTGGTGCTGCTGCTCTGCCGCCCGTTCTTCAAACACATCATCCTGCACTGGCATGCCGCCGGCCTGGCCAAGTGGCTCGAAACCTCCGTGCAGATGCGCGCCCGCGCTCTGACTTACCGCTGCGCCCGCCAGGCCGACCTCAGCATCGTGCTCTCGCGCTATAACATGGCCGATGCGGAAAAGCTCCTGCCCCAGCGAATTCGCGTCGTCAGCAATGGCATCCCGGACCCCTGCCCCGAATTTCGGCAGACCGTTCTACCGCGTCGTCGCGCGCGGTTTGTCGCCCGCGACCTGCTTTTCGCCGGCCGGGCGCTCACCGCCGAGGACTATCACGAGACCGGGGGAGATCCCCAGGTAATCAAAGTATTGTTCCTGGCCCATTGCATGGAAGAGAAAGGTTTGTTCGACGCCATGCGCGCCGTGGTCCTCGCCAATCGGACGCTCGCCGAGCAACTGGCGCCGGTTCGCATGAAACTGCTCGCCGCCGGCACTTTTGTCACCGCCGGCGAGCGAGCCAAGTTCGACCACCTGATGACCGATCCGGAATTTGATCGGGCCGTGGATTACCTCGGTTTCGTTTCGGGCGACGGCAAACAGCGGGCGCTCAAGGAATGCGACCTCTTTTGTTTTCCCACTTATTATCTCGGCGAGAATCAGCCGGTGAATCTCATCGAGGCGATGGCTTTCGGGCTGCCCGTCGTCACAACCCGCTGGCGCTCGCTTTCCGAGATGCTCCCGGCAAATTACGCCGGCCTCGTTCCGATCCGCGCGCCGGAAAAAGTCGCCGCAGCCATGTTGAATCTCATGACCGAGGAAACCGGCGAGCGCTTCCGTCAGATGTTTCTCGCCCGGTTCACCCTCGAAGCGCATCTGGCCAAACTCGCCGAAGCCCTGGTCACGATCGAACGGCCGGACACTCCCGCCGCCACCGTTCCGGCCCCGGCGAGGCGCTAAACGCCGGCGGCCGGCTCAAATTCATTGTGCAATGGCTCCCGGTCGCTAATTTTGAGTCAGTGAAAATCGGCATCCTGCAACTCAACTCGACGATTGGCGACTTTGCGGCCAACCGGCAGAAACTTGTCGCCGCCTATGAACGAGCCGTCCAGCAGGACGCGGAATTTGTCATCGCGCCGGAACTTTTTCTGTGCGGTTACCCGCCCCGCGATCTGCTATTGCGCCCGGATTTCCTTGAAGCCAATCTCGCAACCCTCGCCGAAACCGCCACGGTGGTTGGCGCGGTGCCGCTCTGCGTCGGTTTCGTGGATCACAACCCAGTCCGGCCGGGGCGCGCGCTCTTCAACTCCGCCGCCGTTCTCCAAAGCGGCAATATCATCTGGCGGCAAAGCAAATCGCTGCTACCGACCTACGATGTTTTTGACGAGGACCGCTACTTCGAGCCGGTGAAGACCACCGCGCCCTTTGCGTTCCATGGCCGCCGGCTCGGCGTCACGATTTGCGAAGACATCTGGAACGACGAGGATTTCTGGGCCGACCGCCGCTATCGCCGCGATCCGGTGAAGGAACTGATCGCGCAGGGCGCCGACCTCATTCTCAACCTGTCCGCCTCGCCATGGCACGTTGGCAAGGAACAGACCCGGCTGGCGATGCTCCAGCGGGTCGCCCGCGATGAAGGCGTGCCGCTGGTGGAGGTCAACGCCGTTGGGGCGAACGATGAGTTGATCTTCGACGGTCACAGCGTCGCGCTGAATCGCCAGGGCGAAGTGGTTGCACTTGGCAAAGGCTTCGCCGAGGACGTCCTCGTCGTGGAAGTGGATGGCCAAACTGCCGCCGCCAAACCGAATTGGCCCGTGAAGGAGGAGCAGCTCTTCCGCGCGCTCTCGTTAGGCATCCGCGACTACGTTCAGAAATGTGGGTTCAAGTCGGTGGTGTTGGGTTTGTCAGGCGGCATTGATTCGGCCCTCACGGCGGTGCTGGCCGTGGATGCGCTGGGAGCGGACCAAGTCATGGGCGTCTCCATGCCGGCGCGCTATTCGAGCCGCGGCAGCCTCACCGATGCCGAAGTCCTCGCGAAGAATCTCGGCATCCGCTACGAAGTCATCCCGATCGAGCCGGCGTTCAAAGCCGTTGAGGGCCAGCTCGCCAAGGTTTTTGCCGGCATGAAACCGAACGAGGCGGAAGAGAACCTTCAATCGCGGCTGCGCGGCGTCACGCTCATGGCGCTCTCTAACAAGTTCGGTTCGCTCGTGCTGACCACGGGCAACAAATCCGAAATGGCCGTCGGCTACTGCACGCTTTATGGGGACATGTGCGGCGCGCTGGCCGTGATCGCCGATGTGTTCAAGACCGAGGTTTACGGTGTTTCACGCTGGATTAATCGTGACCGCGTCATCATTCCGACCGACTCGATCACCAAACCCCCCAGCGCGGAGCTTCGCCCCGACCAGAAGGATCAGGATTCGCTCCCGCCTTACGAGGTGCTGGATGCGATCCTGCAGCACTACGTCGTCGAGCATTTGAGCAAGGCCGACATCATCCAGCGCGGCTTTGCGCCCGCCATCGTCAACGACGTGATCAACAAGATCACGTTCACCGAATACAAACGGCGCCAGGCCGCGCCGGGCCTGAAAGTCTCACCGCGCGCCTTCGGCATGGGCCGGCGCAACCCCATTGCCCAGCGCTTCCGCGCCACCCGCTAGGCGTACCCCGATGAAAATCTCCATCGTCACTGCCAGTTTCAACCAGGGTTGCTACGTTCGCGACTGCATCGAGAGTGTGAAATCCCAAACCGGGGTTGAGTGGGAACACATCATTCAGGATGCCGGCTCCACGGATCAGACCCTCGCCGTGCTCCAGGAATATCCGCACCTGAAGTGGGTCTCTGAAAAAGATCAGGGCATGAGCGACGGGATCAACCGGGGATTCCGCAGAGCCACGGGCGACTGGGTGATGTGGCTGAACACGGACGATTACCTCCTGCCCGGCGCTCTGGCGCGGATGCGGTCCTTTGCCGAAGCGCACGCCGAAGCGGACGTGATTTACGGCGACACGGATTTTGTGGACGTCACTGGAAAACTCCTGCGGCACAAACGCGAACACGCATTTTATTTCAACGTGCTTCTCTATTACGGCTGTTACATCCAATCCACCGCCACCTTCCTCCGGCGGCGCGTCATTGAGGCCGGCCATTTGCTGAACGTGGATTATCGCGTGTGCATGGACTTTGAATACTACGTGCGTCTGAGCCGGCTTGGCTACCGCTTTGCCCATCTGCCTGTGCCCCTCGCGGCATTCCGCTGGCACGCCACCAATACCAGCGCCGTGCAAAGCCAGCGCCGCCGCGAGGAACGGCTGCGCGTGCAGCGGGAGCACTTGTCGCTCACCGGAAAAACCCATCTCCAATCCGAGCAGTGGCTGGCGCTGCTGTTTTATGCCCATCGCCTGCTGCGGATTCCCCTCAAGCTCGCCGCCCGATGGCAGACCCGCTAACTCAGGTCGCCGCCCGGATGTTCTTAAAGTAGTCCCCGCCAGCTCCTGCAACGTGCGCCAGTTGTCGAGGCGTTCTTG
>JADLHS010000389.1 GCA_020848635.1 Limisphaerales bacterium | reverse complement strand
CTCCTAAACCTATCTGCTGCTGTGGCCTTTTGCCTCGGTGTCAGTGTCAGTCAGGCCCAAATCACGAATGGCCTCGTCCTTCACATGACGTTTGACGGCAAGAACGTATCCGGTAACTACACCAACACAGTGGCCAACGGGATCGAAGGCGTGCCGATCGGTACGCCCACTTCCGGCCCCGGTAAGCTCGGCAATTGCGTTGCGCTCACGGTTGATGGCCCCAATGCCATCAACAACTACGTGACGTTGGGCTATCCAACGGAACTGCAATTCGGCGCCGTATCCGACAGTAGCGCCACAGACTTCAGCATCGCTTTTTGGTGCAATTATACCAACCAGACGAGCGATCCTGTGTTCATTGGAAGCCAAAACTGGAACAGCAGTCAGAATATGGGTTGGGACATTTATATGCAAAGTGGTGGTAATTTTGGCGTGGTTACCAAGGATGATTCCGGCGATAATTCGCACCGACAACAAATAGCACCCGGCAACCCTGGTGCCCTCCTCCGGGATGGCACTTGGCACCATGTGGTGGTGACTTGGGGACGTCAGAGCACGGTGACGATCTACAAGGACGGCGCCCTGCTTGCAACCTCGCCCCTCAGCCAATGTACCGGCCTCATTGATACGTTGGGAGTAGGCCAGAGTGTTAACATTGGCCAGGATGGCACGGGCGTTTACCAATCCGGCGACTTTAATATGAAGGATGTTCTGATGGATGATCTGGGCATCTGGCGTCGGGAATTGAGCGGTGGTGAAGTTGGCGCAATTTATAATGCCGGATTGGGTGGTACGAATATTTCCAAGGTGCCAACCATCGAGTACCCCTTCGTCAAATCCACATCCCCGGCATTGCAGGCAACGGGCGTAAACCCTGGGTCGCCGATTAGCATCATTGTCACCGATGGCGCCAAGTCTCTGGCCAACGCGACGGTGAAGTTGTCGGTGAACGGTGCCGAGGTGCCAACGGTTATCACGAAGGTCGGGGTTAACTCGACCATTACGCACACCCCAACGGCTCTGTGGCCGGCCGGAGCGAACACCGCGACAGTGATCTTTGCCAACAACGGCGCCCCGCAAGCATTCGTCACGAATACCTGGACATACAGCGTCGCGCCTTACACAACCCTGACCCCCAATCTGAAGGTTGCCGCCGACACCTCCAAACCGGGCTTTAAGTGGAACATCTTCGCGAATCAGGCCAATACCACCGCCAGCAATGCGCGCACGGAAGCGGCTTTGGCGGGGCAGCTTAAGGATGTGGATGGCGTGACCCCGCTGGTGAATAATGCGGATCCTGCCGCGAAAGGGGTAGCCATCGCCAACGCCACTGCGCCCAGTCCGGCGAATGCTCCCATCAAGTTCGAGATTGCCGGTCCTCTTAACATCGACAGTGCAGCCACAGGTGCATCCACCAACGGAAATTTTGGCCCCGATGGGCAAATGCCTGGCTTGCCGGGCACGGATTCGTCGTCGGACGGCGCAGCCGCGGAAGCGATCAGCTACATCAATCTCCCGGCGGGACTGGTGGCTATGGGCATCAACAGTGACGATGGTTTTCGAACCACGGTCGGTTTGTTGCCGCAAGACGTCATTGGCAGCATCCGGGTCGGTGAGTTTAACGGCGCGCGCGGCAGTGCCGATAGCATCTTTTATCTCTCGGTGCAAGAAGCCGGCGTTTACGCCTTTCGCACGAGTTGGCAGAACTCCACTACGGCTGGCAACATCGAATGGTTCACGCTGAGCGGCACCAACAAAGTGCTGGTTAATGATACGGCCCATGGCGGCTTGGCGTCCTACCGTGCGCTCACCACTCCCATTCCACCCTACATCAAGTATGTCAGCCCCGAGCCCGTGCAAAGGGTGCTCAACCAATCCAGCCGATCGCTCCTGATCGTTCTTTCTGATGGTACGACTGCCTTGGACGACAATTCGATCGTGCTCAAGCTGGACGGCAGCGCCATTACTCCCACCAAGGTGCGATCCGGTAGCCTGGTCACGTTGACCTACACGCCTACCACGCTTCAGTTCCCCGGCGACCAGCATCTTGCGGAGTTGACCTTCAGCACCGTGGGCGGGACGTATACCACCACGCAACGTTGGAGTTTCTTCAACCTGCTGAACATCGTGCTTCCTTCGCCGGTACTGACCCAGAACTTCGACTCAACCACCGAGGGCGGGGTGCCCGCCGGATGGACGGAGTGGAACTTCACTGACTGCTCAGGCGATTTCTGTGCCACCCCAGGTTTGAACCTAGACGACCTTAACTCGGATTCCTACAAAGGATGGGTGGTGGTTGATGGGACCCGACTTGCCGGGCTCAAGAGCCGCATTTTCAATGTCGCCCTAGGGCAGACCCTGAATGGAGTCGAGGTGACCGTCACCGACTTGACCTCGGGCAACCTGCTCTACGCCGAGTCCGACGTGCGGGATGATAATCAGGTGCAGTTCATCAAAACGTCCGCCTTCAACCTCTCCGCCGTCGCAAACCCAGCGCTATCATTTGGCAGTCTCTACGAACAGAACCAGGACAACATCGGCGCAGTGGAGTACTCCGTGGATGGTGGGAACACTTGGCTGCCAGTCGTGTATTTCATCGACCAGGCTGATAACGGCGGGGACATCCGCTTCAACGCCGATGGTTCGGTGGACGCAGTTTCGACCTTGACGGGTCCGAACGGGGATGCCGCCACATGGATTGACGGTGGCATCCCGAAAGGCGGCAATTACGGCGACGCGCTTGCCGTTCCGATCACGCCAGCCTTGGGCCGGTTCATTTACCCGCGGGTCAACGACGATCGCGTAATTGATAAGCGGATCGAAATCTTCCGGTTGCCCAGCGCCAGCCATAAGTCCGACGTGCGGCTGCGTTTTGCGCAACTCGGAACGGCGAGTTGGTATTTTGGCGTGGACAACATAGCATTCTACGATGTCGCCGCGCCGGCTACACCCAGTCTGAGCTTGGCCGCGAGTGCTGGCAGCGCCACCATCTATTGGAAGGGCACTGGCACACTTCAGGTAGCGCCTACGGTCAACGGACCTTGGACGGTAGCCCCGAGCCAAGCCAATCCCCAGACGCTTTCAATTGGCGGTGGCGCCAGTTTCTGGCGCATTGGACCTCCTTGATTCGATGTAATTTGTGAATAGCACAAAGGCCGGGTCGAAAGACCCGGCCTTTTTTGCGTCCATGACCCTGATAATCAGGCATCGGGGTCGAACTCTTGCAGGCAGTCTACGAATGCGATCAGTCCCTGCGGTGAGACTCCGTCGGCGTGAGATTCTTCAGTAAATCGGCGCTCGACAGGCAGCCGGCTTCGGGCACGATGGCGTTAGGCTGACATCGCAACGCAATGAAATCCACACCTCATCAGATCAGAACCATCGTAATCCTGCTGATTCTTTCGGTGACTTCTCTGGGTGCTTTCGCACAAGTCAAACACCTGGTCGTCGTGGGGGTAGACGGCCTGAGTCCGGATGGAATTCTCCACGCCGTGGCCCCGAATCTCAAACGGCTCCGGGAACAGGGCGCGTGGACCTACCACGCGCGCGGGGTCATGCCCACGTCGAGCAGCCCCAATTGGGCCTCGATGATCATGGGCGCGGGCCCGGAGCAGCACGGCGTGACCTCGAATGACTGGCAGCCAAATAAGTTCGACATCGCCCCCATCGCTACCGGATCGGGTGGAATTTTTCCGACCATTTTCGGTGTGCTGCGCGAGCAACGCCCGACCGCCGTCATGGGCGTGTTCCACGATTGGAATGATTTCGGGCGGCTCTTCGAGCGTCCGGCGGTTAATGTGATCAAGGATACCGATGGTCCCACCAACGCCGTGCGCGAGGCGGTCGCGTTTTGGAAGGACAATCCGGCTACGTTCACGTTCATCCATCTGGATCATGTGGACCATGCCGGGCACGAGTTTGGTCACGGGACACCGCAGTATTACGCCTCCGTGGTCGTGGCCGACCAGCTCATCGGAGAAACCGTCGCCGGGTTGCGCGCCGCCGGGATGTGGGAGCAGACGGTCCTCATCGTCACCGCCGACCACGGCGGCAAGGGCAAGGGCCACGGCGGCGCGACGATGGGTGAGATTGAGATTCCCTGGATCATCACCGGCCCCGGCGTGCGCGCCGGGTATGAAATCAAATCCCCCGTCAGCACCTGCGACACGGCGGCCACGATCGCCTACTTGTTCAAATTGAAACAGCCCGATGTCTGGATTGGCCGTCCCGTGCGGGAAGCTTTCACGGCTCCGGCGAACTGATTTCTAATTCCCATGGACGCATCTGCCAAGCCACTTGCCCACCCCGACCTCGATCACCTTCGCTCGGAAGGGGATGTGAACCTCTCGCCGCGCCGCCGGGCCTGGGCCGCCGACCACATTTCCCCAGCCACGCAGGCGCTGCTCGAGGCCGACGGGCGCCATTTCCTGCATCAATCCCTTTCCACCCCGTGCCTCAACGCGCTGGCCAAGGCCGAGGGGGCGTGGATTGAGGATGTCGAAGGCCGGCGTTATCTCGACTTTCACGGGAACAACGTCCATCAGGTCGGCTTCGCCCATCCCCGCGTCATTGCGGCCATCAAACGGCAGCTCGATGAACTCAGTTTTTGCACCCGCCGTTACACGTGTGAGCCGGCGATCGAACTGGCCCGCCGCCTTGGGGAAATTGCCCCGGGCGATTTGAATCGCGTGTTGTTCGCGCCGGGCGGCACCTCCGCGATCGGCATGGCGCTCAAGCTTGCCCGCATTGCCACCGGCCGGTTCAAGTTTGTTTCCATGTGGGATGCTTTCCACGGAGCGTCCTTGGATGCCATCTCGGTGGGTGGCGAAGCGGTGTTCCGCAAAGGCATCGGGCCGCTGCTGCCGGGATGCGAACATGTCCCGCCGCCAGAGCCGCTGCGGTGTCCGTTCAAGTGCGGCACCGCCTGCAATCTCGCCTGCGCTGACTACATTGATTACGTATTGGAGAAGGAGGGCGACGTGGCCGCGGTCATCGGGGAGACGGTTCGCTGCACGCCGTTCATTCCGCCCGAGGATTATTGGAAGCGCGTCCGGGCCGCCTGTGACAAGCACGGCGCGCTCCTGATTCTCGACGAGATTCCCATCGGTCTCGGTCGGACGGGGCGCATGTTCGCGTGCGAACATTACGAGGTTGTGCCGGACATGCTGGTGCTGGGCAAAGGCCTGGGTGGCGGCGTGTTTCCGATTGCGGCGCTGCTGGCGCGCGAAGGCCTCAATGTGGCCACGCATACCGCCCTTGGCCACTACACGCACGAGAAGAACCCCGTCGGCTGCGCCGCTGGTCTGGCCACGCTGGACGTGATTCGCGACGAGAAACTGGTGGAACACGCCGCCCAGCTCGGTGATTACGCCCTGGCGAAGCTGCGCGAAATGAAGTCCCGTAACCGCCTGATTGGCGATGTGCGGGGGAAGGGCCTGCTGCTGGGCGTCGAACTCATCCGCGACGGCAAACCCGCCACGGACGCCGCCGAACGGGTGATGTATGGCGCGCTCAAACGCGGCCTGAACTTCAAAGTGACCATGGGTAACATTCTCACCCTCACCCCAGCCCTGACGCTCACCCGTTCCGAAATGGACCAGGCATTGGCCATCCTCGACACCTGCATCGGCGAAGTGGCGGGGCAAGAATCATAAAATGAACAAACGTGACCTGAACTTTCGCGAACGGGCTCTCGCCCGCTTCCCCGCCGGCTCGAATGGGGAATACGGGATTCCCGCCGATCTCGTGCCCGTGTTGCAACGCGGCGCGGGTTGCCGCGTTTGGGATACCGAAGGCCGCAAGTTCCTCGACATGACCATGGCATGGGGCGCCGCTTTGGTGGGCCACGCGCATCCGAAGGTTGTTGAAGCGGCCACCCGCCAGGCGCGGGACGGAGCCAATTTCGCGGCGGTGAATCTCCGGGCCGTCGAATTGGCCGAACGCATTCGGGCGCTCAGTCCGTGTGCGGAGAAAATACGGTTCGTCGCTTCCGGCACCGAAGCCACGATGCTTTGTTTGCGGATCGCCCAGGGCGCAACCGGTCGGCCCAAGGTTTTGAAATTTGCCGGCGCCTATCACGGCCAGCATCCGGTCGGTGTCACCAGCATGCTGGCCGGGCAGCCAACGGTGCCGCCCGCGTCCGATCCTTCCGGCGCCGGGGCCGCGTGGGTGGAGCGGGATGTTTTGACGGCTCCGTTCAACGATCTGGCCACGACCGAAAAGATCATCGCCGACCACGCTCGCGACCTTGCGGCTGTGATCGTTGAACCCCTGCACCGTTGCATTACTCCGGGGCCCGGATTCCTGGCCGGACTCCGGTCGGTGACCGAAAAGCACGGCGTCGTTCTGATCTTCGATGAGGTTGTCACCGGTTTCCGTCTGGCCTTGGGGGGCGCGCAGGAATATTACGGGGTCCGGCCTGACCTCGTGGCGTATGGCAAAGCGTTGGGCGGGGGTTTTCCAATTGGCGCTTACGGTGGGCGGGCGGAGCTGATGGAAGTGGTGGCGGAACATCGTTTGCCGGGACCGCATTATGTCTGGTCCGCCTCCACTGGCGGCGGCAATCCTGTTTCCTGCGCGGCCGCGCTGGCGACACTTGACGTGCTTTCCGAGCGTGGCATCTATCCGGGCTTGCATGAGAACGGGGCGCGCTTGCGCCGGTCGCTCGGCGAGGGGTTGGCGGCCCAGGGCGAAACCGCGCAAGTCCTAGGTGATGGTCCGCT
>JADLHS010000388.1 GCA_020848635.1 Limisphaerales bacterium | reverse complement strand
GGCTGGTTTCTGTCCTGCGCTTAGAATCAAATTTTATTAATTCGCCATAGTGGATGGGAACTGCCCCTCCCAAATCCAATTGGGAGCTTGGGGTTGCGGATGCAGCGAGTGGAGATACAACTATCTGGAAAAAACTATTTAGCCAGCACACCACTTCGAGCTTTTTAATTGTCCATCCCGCTCTCTCCGCATTCTTCAGGTCTTTGTTATCCTTTTCCTTGAGATAAGCGAGTTGGCTTAACATGAACTTAACCCGTCGCTCAATCAATCCGCGAACTTGGGAGTCCATTCCGCGAGTTAGCGATTGTGCAACGGTTGGCATTTCAGAACCCCAATCCTTTCTTGCGGGCGAGCACGCCGTCAACCCAGCGCTTTTCTTCCGTGTGACTCGGATACAAGGCGGATAATGCTTGGGCGAGCCGCCAAAAGCGCGGGTCGCGACCGGCACCGTCTTCGACGAGGAATCGTTTCATGGCTTCGCTGCGGCCCGCGGCAAACAGGATCATGCTCTGGTGGATGCGGTCGAGAACGGTTTCGCCGTGGTGTTCGACTTTGGTTTCACCGAACGTCGTCCCGCCTTCGTCGGCTTGTTCGAGCACTTTGAACAAATCGAGCTGCGGCACTTTCTTTTTCTTGGTGGGCGTGACCTGGCCTTCGTCTTTGCCGAACAAGGTGCGGGCGCGTTCGCCTACCGTGAGCAGTCGGGCGGTTTCGCCGGAAACTTCCACGAGGCTGCCCAAATTTTCCAGATTAGCGCCTAGACCTTGCGCGATCTTGCGTGCGGCATCGTATTCGAGGACGAAGCCGGTGGCCTTGGCTTTTTTTGAGCCGCCTTCGGAATCGTCGTCCGCGTCGTCTTCCTCGGCGCTGTCGCCGTTGGCGGTGTCGGTGTTGCCGGCGTTCAAGGTCCAGAGCCACATGGCGGTGAGCCGGGCATCGGCCTCGAACCCGGTCACGTCAGCGTCTTTGAAGACCAAGGCCAATGCTTCTTTGGCAACGGCGGCCCAGACTTGCTCCAGATATTCCTTGAGCGTGACGGTTTCGCCGTTGGCTTTTTCCACGCGAGAATAGCGGGAATAGATTTCCAAGGCCGGACCGAGACAGGCGAAGATGGCATCTGCGCCCACGACGCCCTCTTCGGCCAGACGCGGCATCCATTCGTGAATGCGCATAGGCAACGCCTGCAGCACGTCGCGCCAATCGCCGATTTCGTCCGTGCGGACCGAGCCATCAGGATTTTCGCGCGGACGGCAAATGAGATGGACGGAGGATGCAAGCGACGCCGTTCCAATCGCGTTTGTGCGAACTTCGCGCTCCGTATCAATCGGCCAAGAACCAGTCGCTATCCAACCAGCCTCAATCAAGGCTGAAAGAACGGCTTCCCATCCCGCTGTGCTTTTGTGGGCAAAAACGACAACGCCAATTCCAGACGGCGCAACGACACGACGAGCTTCCTCAAATGCTCGGCGCATCTGGCTTTCATAGAAGCGCTCGTCTTTCGGTTTCCCTGTCTTGGAATAGATTCGGCTTGGATTCCAAATAGCTTCCTCGTCCTTGGGCAGTTCGGCGTGTTTGAATGCACCGATGTCGTGCCCCGCTAAAGTCCGCCGCATCCATACATAAAAAAATTCTGACAAATCTGCGTAAGGCACGGCGTCGTAATAAGGAGGGTCCGTGACTATTGCGTTAGCTGCATCATTCGGCAGTGGATGCTCTGTCGCAGATGCCTGAACTACGGTTCCGGGATTGTTGGCGCATTGCGCATTTGCTTCAATCGCCTTTGACACCCATTCAGTCGCGCCATCCCAATTACCGGACGCATCGGCTAACGGGCAGCATTCGGCAAAATCCCAGACGATTGCCAACGCCTGACGAGTAAACGTTGAGCGAGTAAACTCACCACCGGCAGCCCACGTCGCTAGCGAACTCAAAGAATCAGCCTGTCGGTCAACAGCAAGAGCCAAAGAAGCGGTGATGGCCTCACCAAGTCCTTTGTCCATTTGTGGCGGGAAAGAGGACGATAGGTTTCGCACCAATCTACCAAGCACCGCAAGGGCTAAAGCTTGGCGTGGTGCAAACAAATCTCCGAATCTTGCGACTCCCATCTTGGTTACCGCGGAAAGACCCCGCGCATTTGGCGACGGTCGTTCGGTCGGAATCAGTTCGTCGGGAATTAGACTGAGACCGCTGCTGTGTAGACTGACTTGGCGGTTGAGTTCTTCTGAAGCATTCAGGCAGGCGCGTAGGTCAGATTTCGAAGGGAGTCTGTAAAACCGACCAGCCTCTTTCGTGACTGTTCTTACGACGGCGAAAAGAGTAGCCGTGTTGGCACCACCCCTTGTCTCGGCAAGCTGTTTCCTTACTCGGTCGTTTTTTGTCGTATAGTCGCAACATGGACAAGTAGCCGAGCCGCCTTTCACGGTGCCATCGAACTTGGGTTCTATGATTTGTGCTTTCGGCTCTTGGGCTTCATCCTGATTCACCCAGCCACGTTTAGTTTTGACGATGATTTGAAAGTCCACGCGTCTGGCTTTCTTGTTCGGTAAAAGTTGCAACGCTGCCGGACGAATGGATTTCTTGCCAAGCCAAAGATTGCGGATGAGCGGCAGTTGCGCACCGCAGCCCGGGCCTTCGCATTGAATTGTCCGCGCCCAGAGATAGGCGATGGGCGTCGCGCCGTCCGCGTCCTTGGGATAGAACTCGGCCAGTTCCTTTTCGGCTTCGCGCTTGATCCATTCGCCCCATTTGCGGACTTCATCGGCGAGGCGCTGTCCGTATTTGGGAATGTATTCGAGGACGACCTTGTTGAGCAGCACCGGCACGGGATTGAGGTCGCTGGCAAAGGCGTCCGCGCCGACGCGCAAGGCTTCGAGCGGAATCGAACCGCCACCCGCAAACGGGTCAACGACGAGCGGTCGGGTGCCGGATGCACCACCCAATGCCTCGTGTGCGGCCTGGGTAAGCGCACGGCTGGTAGCGAGAAATTCGGGCACGGTGGAGCTGTCCCAATTGGCAAAGTCGGCAATGAAGTCGAGCAACGCGCCGCGTAATTCTTCGGCATCATCAAATGCTTGTGGGTTCTGCCGTGCCGCCTCGAACCGTGCCCGGCTTTCCGTGCTCAAAAGATTCTGCCGCCCGTGAGTCGTCCATTCCAACATCAGCTTGCGCGCCTGCTTGATGAAAGCCGGCGGGCAGTTTTCATCCGCCGGGTCCGGCCACAGCGCCGCGCAAATCACTGCCCGACACGCCGCCAACGGTCGCCGCGCCCACCAGATGTGCAAAGTCGAAATATGCCCGTGCCGGATGGATTTCTCGCGCCGCGCGTGCGCGGAGATGCGCTTGATGGGCAGGTCAACTTCGATGAGGCGTTTGGGATAGGCGATGCTCAATTGAATTTTC
>JADLHS010000387.1 GCA_020848635.1 Limisphaerales bacterium | reverse complement strand
ACGGCAGCCCCTGAATATGATCCCAGTGCGTGTGGGAAAGCAGCAAGGTCAGATTGAGGGGTTGATCCTTGAACTCGGTCATTAATTCACGTCCGAACGGACGCAGGCCGGTGCCGGCATCGAGAATAATAATCTCGCCGTGTGCGCGCACCGCTACGCACGAGGTATTACCGCCGTACCGAACCGTGGTTGGCCCGGGCGAAGGAATCGAACCGCGCACGCCCCAGAATTTCAGTCGCGCCGGTTCGGTTGACGCGGCGTTAACCTTCTTGGCCGGGGGAGCGCCAGCCTTGGTTTCGTCACACAAATGCGCGATCGCGGCCAGGAGATCGTAGGGTTTGACGGGCTTGGTCAGGTATTCGTCCGCGCCGGCCTCGCGCGCTGCGAGCCGGTCGGAGTCATAGTCGCGGCCGGACGTAACGATGATCTTGGTGTGGCGCAGTGTGAAATCGCTCCGGATGTTACGGCAGACTAGAAACCCATTGCTGCGCGGCATGAGCAGGTCGCACAGGACGACTTCGGGGCGATGCTGCCGCACCGCTTCCAGGCCGGCTTCGCCCTCGCCCGCTTCCAGCACCTCCCAGCCCTCCATCTGGAGGATCTCTCCCACCAGCCGGCGGTAATCGGCGTCGTCGTCAATGATTAGAACCTTTTTCGGTGCAGGCATGGCGGTGGCTTATTGCCGGGCCACACTACGCCAGGATGGAAAGAATGGGAAATTAAAAAACGAAGCATGGAGGTACCGCGTGGCTGGCACTGCCAAGCGGCGGGGATTACTCCGCGGTATCGTCCCCTGAGCCTTCCGCCGGCTCCTGCGTGGCGTAATACACCCCCAGATTGTGCTGGGCGGTCTTGTCGCCTTGGCGGGCGGCCCGGATAAACCACCGCACAGCCTCCGGTATGCTCTGCGCCACCCCGCGCCCCGTCTGGTAGCAGAGACCAAGATTGCACTGGGCGGGGCCGACTTCCTGCGCCGCTGCCGCCGCGTACCACTTCACTGCCTCCTCAAAATTTTGCGGCACGACATGACCCTGTTCGTAGAACACGCCGAGATTGAATTGGGCCTGAGGTTCACCTCGTTCAGCGGCAGCGTGGTACCACTTCACCGCCTCGGCGTAGTTCTGAGTCACACCCTGGCCGGTTTCGTAGAGCATGCCAAGATTGAACTGGGCCGCTGGATCCCCTTGTTCCGCTGATTCACGAAACCACCGCGCCGCCTCGCCGTATTCCTGGGGCACCCCCTGGCCCGTGAGAAAACAAAAGCCGAGATAGCATTGCGCCACCGGATCGTTTTGATCGGCCGCCTTGCGAAACCATCGTACTGCTTCCTGGTAATCCTGCGCCACCCCCTGGCCATTCTGGAGGGAAACCCCCAGATAGCTTTGCGCCTGCGCGTCGCCTTCCTCGGCGGCTTTGCGCATCTCATCGAAGGACGCCCAAGATTTGCGATTGTTGGCCATGTCAGTCGTTGCTTTTGAAGCGGTAGTCGAGTGCGGTGGTGACGTCTGCCAAGACCACGCGCGACGCTCCCTGAGAGTAGATTTCACCGGCGCAATTACAAGCCGGGAGTTGGTGGGCTCAGACGCCGATGTCCTCGTTCCACAGTTCCGGACGCGCTGCAATGAAATCCCGCATGAGCTGGATGCACGTCGGGTCGTTCCTCACCTCCACTGTTACGCCCTGCGACCGGACATAGGCCTCCGGTCCCTGAAAAGTGACGTGCTCGCCGACAACGATGCGCGGAATCTTGTAGAGCAAAGCCGCCCCGCTGCACATCGGGCACGGCGAAAGCGTTGAATACAGTACGCACCGTTGATAGACCGCCGCCGAGCGCCGACCGGCGTTTTCCAGGCAATTCATTTCCGCGTGATGAATCACACTGCCATGTTGGACGCGCTGGTTATGCCCGCGGCCGATGATCTGGCCTTCAAATACCAGCACCGAGCCAATGGGAATGCCGCCGGCGGCCAGACCCTTTTTTGCCTCGTCAATCGCTGCTTGCAGAAATGGATCCATGATGAAGTTATCGGTTTGCGTCGATCTCACGGCTGGTGAATCAGGTTGCAAATCCAGTCTCACGGGTTGGACGCTGCGTGTTTCACAACGAACTCAACGATCGGGGTTGGGTCGGTCAGGCCGTGGGGATGATGCCCGATGCCGGATTTGGGAATCAGCGTGATGCTGCCGCCAAGTTTGCGGTAACGCTCGGCCACCACCCCGGTGTTTTCGTCCCAAGGCACAACGTCGTCTGCGTCGCCGTAAACGTGCAGCAGCGGAACGCGCGCGTCGGCCAAGGGTTTCAAGTTGTCGATCGGATTATTGGCGTAGGCGATAGCTTCAGCGTCGGATTTGAAATGGTAAGCCGCGAGCAGGTTCTGCCATTCAGCGGCGCTGCCATTGCCCTTACCCAGGCCTTTGAGCTTGCCGCCGGGCCAGCTTTTGAAATCGCACACGGCAGCGTCCGCATAGAGGCACGCCACTTTGTCAGGATTGGCGGCGGCCCAGTTGTAGCAGTAAAGACCGCCGCGGCTCAGGCCAATGAGTGCGACTTTTTTCGCGAAGCCGTATTTCCCGGTCAACTCCTGGTAGAAACCGTTCCATTGTGCGACGGCTGCGGGACTGCCGAACAAGTTGGGCACTCCGAGATAAGCCAGGTGAAAACCTTTGCCGAGCAGTGCGATATCGGCGTTGGGAAAGGCGCCGAAGAATTCGCCGCGCCAGGCCCACGGTTTGCCGCGCAACGCCTGCTTCGGCACGACGACGATGGCCGGCTGGTCGTTGACCTCAAAATCGTAACGGTCATAACCTTCCCACTGGGATCGCTTGCCGGGAAACGGCGCCGCCAGTTGACGGATTTCCTTTTCGAGCGCGGTTGCTTGGGTGGTGGCCTCGGCGAGTGGCAGGCCCTGGTTCATTCCCGGCCGTTGGTGGCCCACGTCGGTCAGCCAGGCGTCCTTCATCATCCGCTGCCGCTGCTGAATCAGTTTCAGCAACGCCTGGCCGTT
>JADLHS010000386.1 GCA_020848635.1 Limisphaerales bacterium | reverse complement strand
AAGGTGTACTTGAGGAGCCGGGCCGGAACGGGTGATTGCGGGGACGACACCAGGGCGATGCAGCGCTCGCTGGCCGTCAGCAGGCAGGCCAGCAGGATCGCGCCGGCCAAGCCGACCGGCCCCCTCAACGGCAAGATCAACAAGGCGATGCCGAAGAACCAAGCGAACCACGCCCCAAAGCGGCGGAGAAATCCTCCCGAAGGCTCCGGCGGGGACCGGGCGGGCCACGAAGCGACCGCCAGTCCCAGCAGAATCGCCCCCAAGGCCAGCCGGAGGTAAAGCACCAGGTTGGGACGCTGGCTGGACGGTTCCGCCTTTTCCTGAAGGCTGATCGCCAGAGTTTTGCAGCCGGGCGGCGCCGGGAAGAGGCCGTTGCGCTCGTCCTGATATACCTGCGCAATTTCGTTAACCAACGCGGCAGTTTGCCGCGCGTCAGGGCCGGAGAGACTGATGCGCACACCCGTTGGGACGAGCGACCACTGCGGACGTTCTGGTCGGCCAGGCAACGACCTGCCGTGGGGCAACTGGCCCTCGCTCCCAGTCGCCGCCGGTCTCGCGGCCAGCCGTTGTTGGGCCTTCCGCAGGAACAGCTCGGAACACATGGCCTGCGCTTCGGTGATGATGGGTTTCCCGCCCAGCTCGTTGGTGCCATACTGCTTCAGATTTAACGCGACCCCGTCGGCACGGATAAACTCCAGCTTCAGCAGCGCGGTGGCGGAATGCTCGTGGAGCGCGCGGGCGTTGAGCAGGATGGAAACCCCGCCGGCGACCAACGCCACGGCAGCTCCCAGCCCCCAACGAACGCCACCCAACTCGGGAACTGCCGAACGTAATCGTGGCCATAGCCATTCAGCCATAAATCGCGACTGGGAGTAATGGCCTTCGCGCCAGGACGAGCGGGTTGGGCGGGGCAGCCTTAGAATGGGAACATTTTTTGGAGTCCATAATTCCAAGTGGACGAGAGATCCATCAGCGAATGCGCCAGGGCCACCGGCAGGATCAAGCGGGTTTTTGCGTAGAACAAGGCAAACACCAGGAATATCGTGATGTGCGATAACGCAAGCGGCACGCCTTGGTAGAAATGATAAGAGGTTTGGATCGCCACGCTGATTACGATCGCCAGCCAGGGTCTGTGGGTCAGCGCGATGATTTCGGTCATCACGTACGCGCGGACAATCAGTTCTTCATAGAAGCCGACGAGCAGATTTTCAACGTTCGTGGCGATTTGGATCCCCCCACTGTGTAACATCGCTCCCACATCCGGCGGATGCCAACCTAGGGGGCCGAGCGTCTGGCCCAGCCAATAAACGATCGGCCTTTGGAGCGGGGAGGAGAATTCTTGAACCAGCAAGAGGGGCAAAGCCAAGGCTGCGCCGTAGGCGCTCCACCGCAATCCGAGGTCGCCAAAGGAACGGCCCGAGCGCTTGAGGATTACCGCCAGGACCAACAGACTGATGACCATCTCCACCGACAAACTAATGCACGGAAAGTTGCGGACCAACGGGCCTGGCTCCCAATCGAGGTGCCGCAGTCGCCCATAGAGCCACCAGGAAAATTCCTGCCAAAATGCCACCATGAAGACCAGCCACCAGTCGAACCAGCCCACTTGCCGTAACCACCCAAACCGACCGCCAGCCACCGAGGTCGCCGCCGCCGTCGGCGTGGGTTGCCACACCCGCCGCCGCCAGACCAAGTAGCCCAGCAGCGCCAGCGCCAGCGCGATCTGCAAAACGAGAGGCAGAACGGCATACAAATCGGCAAACGGCCCATACGCCCGCCCGCCGCCCAGCAGCGGATGGACGTTGGCAAACACGGGACTGCCAAAGGCAACGCCGAGCACCAGGCCCAATTCGCCGATGCGGAGGCGGCGTTCGGCCCTTGCCGACTCAGCGTGCGTATGGCCG
The DNA here is from genome assembly GCA_020848635.1 of Limisphaerales bacterium. Lineage (GTDB taxonomy): Bacteria > Verrucomicrobiota > Verrucomicrobiia > Limisphaerales > JADLHS01 > JADLHS01. The sequence goes on along the minus strand of JADLHS010000386.1, from coordinate 2,343 downwards.
CAATCCGCCTCCGTGAAGGCATCAGGCGACGCTGGCATAAACGTTGGCATCGCGCTCGGGGTAGCTTTCGTAAATGTGCTCGAAAAGGGCAGAACACTTTTGTTCGTAGAGCGGTTTGTCGTAGGCGCGCGGCAGGCCGGTGTCCAAGGTGTCCTCGATAGCGAGTTTGAGTTGCGAGCGGGCCGAGGACTTCTGCCGCCAGTTGAGCACCAGCAGCAGCTTGAGTTTGTTTAGCAACTCACGGGAAACTTTCTTCACCTCGGCGCGCTCGTCGGCGCTCAACTCCGGCGCAGGGCGCGTCAGGATGTCGAAGATGACCAGTTCTTCCTCGGTCATGTTTTCGCGAACATGGCGTTGTTGTTCCTCGCTCAGGTTGCGGCTCAACGCAACCAGTTCGTTGAATAACTCCTCGATATTCCGGCTGCCATTATTGTATGACTCGATCAACTCCTCGAACTTCTCGGCAAAATTGGCGCGGGTTTGGTTCAGTCGAATCAACTTTTCAAGCTGGGCACGGATGGCCGCCTTTAAGACTTCCAGGTCGGTGTTCTTGTGCTTCGATTCCTTGAAACGCTTTGCCAGCACCTCGAAATCAATCTTCGACAAATCCAGCGCGGGCGGCCCTTGTAGCCTGATGGTCATTCCGGTAATGGATTCATCAAGCAGCTTACTGATGTCGCCCATGACTTCCGTGATGTCCGCCGGATTCGGATTGAGCGTGGCGCGGATGGCATCGGCGATAGCGGCGAGGGTCGCGACGCGACCGGCAAACTCCAGCGCCGCCGGATCAGGCTTCACCGCACCGTAAAGCGTGCCGACGCTACGCTCATGCCCAAGGAACTCGCGCCGCAACGGATCGGGTGAAATCAGCGCGTTCACGGCATCGTCGATCCGTTGCAACCGCTCCAGACTGCCAGCGATCAATTGCTCGATTGCTGGGAGGATCACCTGGCGCGTGGCACAGAAGGTTGTTGCTGCATCCACGGCTTTGCGCAAGTCCGCGACCAGCTTCGCCTTGTCCTTGACCGGATTCGCACCGCCTTTGCCGGCGCCGTAGATAGCCAGCGCCTTTTCGAGCGAGGCGAACACGTTGGCGTAATCCACGATCATGCCACTGTGCTTGCCGGGGAATACGCGGTTGGCCCGTGCGATGGTCTGCATGAGCGTGTGATTCCGCATCGGCTTGTCGAGATACACCGTGGAACAGCTCGGCGCGTCGAAACCGGTTAACCACATGGCGCAGACGAACACCAAACGCAGCGGGTCGGTCGTGTCTTTGAACTTTTCGTCCAGCGCCTCGTCATTCATGCGCTGCCGGTGCGGCACGATGTCAAGCCCGTGCTTCTGCATCTGCTGAATCTCGTTCTGGCCGGGCGACACGATGAGCGCCACGTCCGTTGTCTTGAGCACGTCCAGACGCTTGAATAAGTCTTCGTTCCGGTCGTCCGCCAGATCATAGCGCCCCAACTCCAAGCGCACCTTTCGCGTCTCCGCCGCCCAATACTTCCGCACCTTGTCGTGCATCTTGAGCGCCGTGGCCTTGTCGATGGACACCACCATCGCCTTGCCCACGAACCCGCGCCCGAGGAAATGCCGCACGATGTCCTGCGCCACCGTCTCCAGCCGGTCGTCACGCGTGAGGATGTGGTATTGCCGGCTCAACTCGCGTTCGAGCTTCGCTTCCTGTTCGGGGTCGAGTTCCGCCGCCTCGATGAGATTGTAAATGTCCTCGTTCAGGTCCGGGTTCACGAGTTGCAACTCCGGGGTGCGGTTCTCGTAGAAGAGCGGCACGGTCGCACCGTCCTCGACGGATTGCTGGAAGTCATAGATCGAAACGTAATCGCCGAACACGTCCTTCGTCCGTTCCTCGCCCGCGATGAGCGGTGTGCCGGTGAAGGCGAGGAACAGCGCCTTGGGCAACGCCGCGCGCATGTTCAACGCCAGCGTGTCGTATTGGCTGCGGTGCGCCTCGTCCGTGAGCACAATCACGTCAGGCCGGTCGCAAAGCATTTCCGGTGTCTGGAACTTGTGGATGAGCGTGAAGACGTAGCGATGATTCCCGCGCAACAAATCCCGCAGATGTGCGCCGCTCGCGGCGTGGCACTGGTCGCCCTCGGCCTCGCTTACCGCGCCGGTGGTTTTGAACGTCTTGGCAATCTGATCGTCCAGCTCCACGCGGTCGGTCACGACCACGAACGTCCAGTTGCCGGCCACCCTGCGCAGCACCTTCTGCGCGAAGAACACCATCGAGAAACTCTTGCCGCTGCCCTGCGTCTGCCAGAACACCCCGCCGCGACCGTGCCCCAGCTTACGCGCGGCGAGCATCGAGGCGATGGCGTTGTT
>JADLHS010000385.1 GCA_020848635.1 Limisphaerales bacterium | reverse complement strand
GATGAACTCCTCGTGCGCGCGACTGTTCCGGTAGTCGGGTTGCAGGGACGGCATGTTCAATAGTTCGCTGATGAGCGGGAGCTGGAAGTCCAACAACAGCGAGCCGTGGAAAAGCAGAAAGTTTTTGCGACGCCGCTGGGCGTTACCGGAGAATTTTAGATTGCCGAGCGCGAGGTCGGTAGGACCGCGGAGTGAAATGTTGAAGGTTGAAGATTGAGGGGTGAGGGAGGCAACGGCGGCGCGATTGCGTTCCATGATGAACTGGTTGGCAGCGCTGATATTGCGCGTGGGGCCGTCCGCGGTGATGCGGAGGACGACGGCGTAGTTCAAACAACCCGGGCCTTGCACCACCGTGCCCCCGCCGGAGCAGCGACGCAGAATCGGAATCCCACGCGCTTCGCACGCGGCGATGTTCACTTCGCTGGCGACTTTGTTCGCATAACCGACAACGACAAACGGCGTGGGCGATTCCCAAAAGCGCAGCACTTCTCCGCCCGTGCCGGCTTCCGCCGCATCGAGCAAGGCTTCGTCCAGCGCGAGATTCTCGGCGGGCGAGGCCAGGTTGAGGTCGAGGAGAGTCATGTTGATAAGCTCCAAATTCCAAGCCCCAACATCCAGAAAAGCTCCAAGCTCCAGGCTCCAGACGAATCGCGGTGAGTTGTTAAAACTTGGAGCTTGGTGGTTCTCTGGTGCTTGGATGTTGGGGCTTGGTGCTTTTTCACCAGGAGTTCCCACACTTGGGAGCGCGATATTGCCCTCCGACGGGCATGATTTCGCTGGCGTCCGCGAGGCATTTTGGGTTTAATCTGACGCTCTGACCGGGGGCGCAACCAGCCTTTTAATTTCATCCGGCAACACATTTTTTGAAGTGAGTACCACAATCAAAACCAAAAAAGAAGTCCTCGGTTCGCGGGCCACCGCCGCCGCCAATCGTATTACGGGCAACAAGCTCTCCAATTCCATGCAGTCAGTCGTGGAACTGGCGCTGGAAACCCAGGGGCCGGAACGCACGGCTGAGTTGCTCGAACAACTCGCCGACAAACTTCGCGCCAGCCAGCACGAATTGCCCCGCGGCTTTAACACGCCGTACATGAACACCATCCCGGTCCCGGCCCAGACGCCGTATCCGGGCGACTGGAAAACCGAAGTCCGCCTCAAAAGCCTGATGCGATGGAACGCGATGGCGATGGTGGTGAAGGCGAACTCCACGACGAATGTCGGTGGTCACATCGCCAGTTACGCGTCCTCGGCGACATTGTATGAAGTGGCGTTCAATCACTTTTTCCGCGGCCGCACGGAGAGTTTTCCGGGCGACATCGTTTATTTCCAGGGCCACGCGGCGCCGGGGGTTTATGCGCGGGCATTTCTCGAAGGGCGCATTACGGAAAAGCATTTGCATAATTTCCGGCAGGAACTGGCGGAAGGCGGCGGGCTTTCCTCGTATCCGCATCCTTATTTGATGCCGGATTTCTGGCAGTTTCCGACGGTCTCGATGGGTCTCGGCCCGATCATGTCCATCTATCAGGCGCGGTTTAATCGCTACCTGCAGGCGCGGAAATTCATTGGCGATCAAGATCCGAAAGTCTGGTGCTTCATCGGGGACGGGGAAAGCGATGAGCCGGAAACGCTCGGCGCCATCACGCTCGCTTCGCGGGAAAATCTCGACAACCTCGTTTGGGTCGTCAATTGCAACCTGCAGCGTCTGGATGGTCCCGTGCGGGGGAACGGCAAGATCATTCAGGAATTGGAAGCCGCGTTTCGGGGCGCGGGTTGGAACGTCATCAAAGTCATCTGGGGTTCGGACTGGGATGATTTGCTGGCGCGCGATCATTCGGGGCTGTTGCTCAAGCGCATGGAAGAGGCGGTGGACGGCGATTATCAAAAATACGTCGTCGAGCCGGGCAGTTACACACGGAAACATTTCTTCGGCAAATATCCCGAGTTGCTGCAGCTTGTGACGCATCTCACGGACGCGCAATTGCAGAAGCTCATGCGCGGCGGGCACGACACGCGCAAGGTTTACGCAGCCTACAAGGCGGCGACGGAACACAAGGGGCAACCGACGGTCATTCTGGCGAAGACGGTGAAAGGTTACGGCCTCGGCGAAGCGGGCGAAGGACGTAACATTTCGCACCAGCAGAAAAAGATGAACGAGAAGGAACTCCGCGAGTTCCGCCAGCGCTTCGATATTCCGATCAGCGACGATGTCATCGCGGACATGCCGTTTTATCGGCCGCCCGAAAATTCGCCGGAGATCAAATACATGTTTGAACGGCGCAAGGCGCTGGGAAGTTTTCTCCCGGCGCGCCACGTTGCGGCGCCGAAGCTGGATGTTCCCAAACTGGAATTCTTCAAGGAATTCTTTAAAGGTTCCGGCGCGAGCGAAGTTTCCACCACGATGGCCTTCGTGCGGTTGCTGACGGTGTTGCTGCGGCATAAAGGTATTGGCAAAAGCATCGTGCCGATTATCCCCGATGAGGCGCGCACGTTCGGCATGGATTCGTTGTTTCGTGAGATCGGCATCTACTCGTGCAAAGGCCAGCTCTATGAGCCGGTGGACAAGAAATCATTGCTCTACTATCACGAAGCGAAGGATGGCCAGATCCTGGAAGAGGGCATCACGGAAGCGGGCTCGATGGCGTCGTTTATCGCTGCGGGGACGGCTTACGCCACGCATGGGGTGGAGATGGTCCCGTTTTACACGTATTACTCGATGTTCGGTCCGCAACGCATCGGCGATCAGGTCTGGCTCGCCGGGGACATCCGGGCCAAGGGTTTTCTCTGCGGCGCCACATCAGGTCGCACGACGCTCAACGGCGAAGGTTTGCAACACCAGGACGGGCACAGCTT
>JADLHS010000384.1 GCA_020848635.1 Limisphaerales bacterium | reverse complement strand
GTTCGCTCACCTCGGCAATGGTCACCCAGCCGGGGCTGCGGGCCAACGGGAGCGGGCGGCCATCGAAGAACAGTTCCATCACGGGATGCGAGGTGAAGCCGCGACCGCTGGCGAAGCCGCCCAAGGTCAACGGCCAGAGGTTCGTGATTCCGTGGGCGGTGAGATCGGCTTCCATCACCTTGTCGCGCACCTCGGCGGGCAGGCGGCTGAGCGTGGGTTCATCCCGCAACGCGGTGAACTGTCGCAGCCGCACGCCGCCGGTGAAGGTGGGGTGTTCATCTTTTGCCGCACGGAAAACCACGGGTGCGACTTCGCTGCCGGAATCCTGTGCCTCCAGCTCGAAGGTGCGGGTGAGGCGATACGCTCCGCCCCGAACGACGACCTGCACGCCGCCGGTCGGGAGGCCGCCGCGCTGGCGGCACACTCGAATGGCATCCCGGGCCCGTTCCAACGTGGCAAACGGCAACCGCCGCGTACCGGGGTTCGTATCGCGGCCGTTGGCGGCGACGTAAAACTCCAAACCCGGCTTGGGGTGGGGCGGGCGCTTCGTCCGGGATTCCGCCGGCGAGCGCGCTAGCAATGCCGCATGGATGGACTCTAACTCCCCGATCAGTCGCAACCCGTCCGCCCGCGCGGCGGCGTTGGTGGCGGGCGCAGCGGCGATGGCACTGGTCACGAGGGTGATCCCGAGCGTAACCAGGAAATGCGAGCGGTACATATTGGGCGTGGGTTTTCTTTGAAAGCAAACGGATGGACTGGTACTCATGCGCAGCGCGAAGATGCCTTTGTGGCGGGGTCACGGCAAGACATAGCCGTGGTTTCAGTTTGCGTAAACCTCGCGCTTCCAACCCGCTGCTCCGCGCCGCCGGGACTGCGGTCGCATCCCGGAGAATCCGACGAGCCGATTTGCTTCGGATTCGGATTTTGACGTTATGGCAACGACAACCTTACATTCTCCACGGTCCTGATAGGAAATTTGACGACCGCTTTGCCTGCGCGGAAGCGACTTTGCGGGACGAGCCGACTCCGACATAAAAAACCAAGGTGCGCTTGCAGGAACTTTTCGCGCCCGTCACGAACTGGTTAACCCAGGATAAACATGAACTTGATGCAACCCGGCAAAAGCCCGAACCCCACGAGAGTGGGTCAGAACCGCGCTCGTTACCGATTCTCAATCCTGGTTCAAGCAATTGTCATCCGGGGGTTGTGGTTGGCTTGGGCCATCGCTGCCGCCGAAGTTTACACCCAGGCGGCTGAAAGTTCCGCCAATGCTCTGGGCATCCCGATGGTGTGGATCGAGCCGGGGAGTTTTGCAATGGGAGCCACGAATGGTGACTGGGATGAACAGCCGGTTCACACGGTCAGAATCAGCCATCCGTTTGGTATGTCGGCGCGCGCGATCACATTGGCGGAGTATCAGCAATTCCGACCCCGGCACCGGCTGGCCGACGACCATGGTGCGGTGACCGGCGTGAGCTGGTACGATGCAATGGCGTTCTGTCAGTGGCTGAGTGAAAAGGAAGGCAAGCCTTACCGGCTGCCGACCGAGGCGGAGTGGGAGTACGCCTGCCGCTTGAACGACACGTCGGAATGTACCACCAATCCGCCAATTGCGGCGAGGCAAGGTAATCTGGGGCTTCAGCGGATGGATGACGCTGTGGCAGAATGGTGTCTGGATTGGCATGGCGAGTATCAAGCCCAAGCGCAGCGCGATCCAATTGGACCTGAATCAGGGATGGCGCGGGTTGTTCGCGGCAACAAGCTGGACGATTCGCTTCACTTGTTGGCGGGAAGACGGGAGAGCGACTATCGTCGCGCGGCCAATCGGGCGGGCATGGCTCCGGCGTTCGGCCTGGGGGAACAAGGGGGCGATGATCCTTCCGCTCCGGGTCGTCACGCCATCGGCTTCCGTGTGGTGCAGGCCCCGATGCCGAAAACCAGGAATTACGCGGCAGACGTTCCGCTGGTTCGATGCGGTGTGAAACAGCGCACGGTGACGGCCGCACGCGAGGATGGGCCCGATCCCGCGCAACCTTACTTCCGCATGCGCTACCTGCTGCCCACCCCATCGGAAAACTGCGACCGCCGCACGATTGACGCTGCTGGAATGCACCCGGCCTTCTGCGGCCACAATCACAGCCCGGCGGTGGAGGTGATGCCCAACGGCGATGTGTTGGTGGTCATCTTCACGTCGTGGACCGAATACGAGCCTGAAATGTCGCTTATGGCCACGCGGCTTCGGTTTGGCGCTGACGAGTGGGAGATGCCCAGTTACTTTCTTGATTACCCGGACGCCTGCGACAATTGCCCCTTGCTGTGGCGTGAAGGGGAACAGGTCCACCTTTTCTGGGCTAACACCTGCGGCGTGGGCGCGTATCCGTTCCAGTGGATTACCTCGGACGACAATGGTGCAACTTGGAGCGAAGCCCGGTTCCCGCAGTTCACCACCCCCATCGGTCCCCACGCCCGCCAACCCATTAACACCGCCTTGCGGGACCGCGCGGGGATTTTTTATGTGGCGAGCGACGCCGTGGGGGCAAGTTCGCTATTGTGGGCCAGCAAGGACGGCATGAAGACTTGGCAGGATATGGGCGGGCGAACCGGCGGACGGCATACGACCTTCGCCATGCTCAACGACGGTCAGACCATTCTTGGCCTGGGCGGCAAGAACAGCGACCTTAACGGCTACCTGCCCAAGTCAATCTCCGACGATGGCGGCAAGACCTGGAAGGTCAGTCCGACGAGGTTTCCGGCCTACGGGGCCAACCAGCGCCCGTGCCTGCTCCGGCTCAAGAGTGGACGCCTCTTTTTCTGCGGCGATTTTCAACGGATTGATGGCGCGTCGCCGGTGACGATTACAAAACGTGGAGCCTTTGCCGCGCTTTCCGACGACGATGGTGTTACCTGGCACGTCAAGAAACTCCCCGGCGTTCAGCCGCACGAGAATCCCCGGCATCACGGTGGGGCGGGCACCATCGGCTACTCGGTCGCGCGTCAATCCCCCAATGGCATGATTCAGTTGATCACCACGATGAACCGTCCGTGCCTGCATTTCGAGTTGAACGAAGCATGGATTCTGGCCACTGGAACTCCGGAGCCGGAAACCACGCGGCTGATGGCCAACACGGCAACAGCGATTCGCGATCGGCGGCGTTATCAGGAAGATTACGCAAGCGGCCAGCCCAGGATCATCTGGCACGCGGGCATCGGCAATGACGGACGCTACCTGTTGGACGGGCGCGAAACGTGGTTTTACCCGAACGGTAAAAAGCAGTACGAAACCACTTATGCCCTCGGCCGCAAAGTCGGAACGGAAACGTTCTATGGCGTTGACGGGCGCAAGGTCTGGCAGTGGCGCGATGGGGCGGACGGCACCCGCACTTGGACGCAGTGGTGGGCTGGGGGGCGGAAGAAGTCGGAGTCGGTCTGGAAAAACTTCCACGCAGACGGGGTGGCCAAAATCTGGGACCGCAAAGGCATGCCCGATTCCTCCGTGCGGTTCCGTGAAGGAAATCTAGAACCATGAACTCTGCCCACAACCCCGAAATCTCGGTGTGTTCGGCTTTCCGGCAGAGACGGTCGCGGCAGATACCCCCTTGGCGATGCTCTCAGAAACATGCTCTGAAAATAAAATGAACCCGGTCTTCTATTTTACGCTCCTGAAGATGCCTAGCTCTGGCCGACACCGTTGCTCAAACCGCCTGCGCCGCCGTTTCCGAACGCCCTCCGCCGTACTCATGGGTGGTATTACGTTGGCCTTGTGGTTGGCAGCCTTCCAACCCGCAGCTCCAACTTTCGCCGCCGAAGGTCCTCCGGGTTCCGCGATCATTGCGCCAACAACAAATGCCACCGCTTCGGCAATATCGCTCGGGGAAGATTTTAGGCTGGCGCAACTCCACCGGATGCCCCGTTCCTCAGCCAGTCTCTGGCGCTTCGAAGAAAGGGATTACCCCACTGCGAACGCTGTCGAGTGGCAGGTTCGGTTGCAGGCTTCGGCTCGTGACGTTTCGCCCCTCTTCGAGGACGTGCGTTCGGCGGACTTCGTGGTGACGTTTCCCACCCACTCGGAGGTAATCCTGCACTGGAGCAAAGGCAGCCACGACGAACCGTCTGATTTTCAACCCCGCGAGAGTGTTCTACGGAATGGACAGGTCATGGCTTTGGAATCGTTCGGCGGACGATCCTCCGACGGCGTCATGCCCTATTTCAATCTCGCAGCCCAAGGGGGCGGCTTGATTGTCGCCGTGGGATGGACGGGGGATTGGAAAGCGTCGTTCGAGTTGCGGAGCGGAGGTAAAGTGCGCGTCACTGCCGGATTGAAACGGGCGCGCTTCAAGTTGAAACCCGGCGAGCAAGTGCGACTGCCCTCCGTGTTGGTGATGGGATATCCCGGTGACTGGCTGGATGGCCAGAACCAGTTTCGCCGGCTGATGCTGAAATCATTTTCACCGGCGAGCCATACCCCGATGAAACTCCTACCTGTGGCGGCCAGCGTGCATGGCGTGATCGGATTTAATGATACCAGCGAGGAGAACCTCACCACGCTTGCCGCCGATATTGGCCGGGCAAAACTGCCGCTCGACACCTTTTGGCTCGACGCCGGTTGGAATGCCGGCGGTTTTCCCAAGGCGCAAGGAAACCCGACGGCGGATCCGGTCCGTTTCCCCCACGGCCTGGCGCCGGTGGGCGCGGCGGCACGGAAAGCGGGGATGCGCTTCCTGGCCTGGTTTGAACCGGAGCGCGTCATGCGCGGCACCTGGCTCGAACAGGAACACCCGCAGTGGTTGCTGCAACCCAGCGGAACGCCCCCTGAGCTGCGCTACCAGGAGAACGATGGGTTTCGCCTCGTGGACTTCGGTAATCCGGAGGCGCGAAAATGGATGAGCGACAACATTTCCAGGCTCATTCATGAAGCGGACATCGCCGTTTACCGGCAGGATTTCAATTTGTATCCGGCGTATTTCTGGCACACCGATGAAGCGCCCGACCGCGTCGGTTTGCGCGAGATTCGCCACATCACCGGCCTCTATGACTTCCTGGACGAACTGACCCGGCAACATCCCGGCTTGATCCTCGACGATTGTGCCAGCGGGGGACGGCGGCTGGATTTCGAGATGATGCGGCGCAGTGTGGCGCTCTGGCGCAGCGACAGTTGTTGGGGCGTCGCCGCATTTCCGCGCAACGCGCACGCGATGACGCATGGGCTTTCCCTGTGGCTGCCGCTGCATGGGTTGGGTGCGGCGGCGACCGACGCGGTGGCCCTGCGGAGCGGGATGGGCGGCTGTGCCACCTTTGCCATCAATTATCGCGAGGTTGCGGCCGTGGATGCGTTGCGAAAGCACCTCGACCGTTACCTCAAGGTGCGTCCGTTGTTCACGGCTGACTACTACCCGCTCACGCCGTGGAGTCTTGATCCCGCGCGGCCACTGGCTTTTCAATTTCATGATCCATCTTCTGGCGCGGGGATCGTGCAATTCTTCGCCGGGCCGACGCTGCGGGGTGGCCGGGAACAGCTCAAACTCCGCGGCCTCAATCCGGGCGCGCGTTACACCGTAACGAACTGGGATGCCCCGGGTCCGGACGCCACGTTCGCCGGCGCTGAGTTGATGGAACGCGGCCTCCCGGCTTCGACCGGACCCGATTCGAAGGCGTTGGTCATCCAATACGCACCGGTGGTGAAATCTCCGTGATGTCAAAACCCAGCTTCAGCGCGGCGGATTTGGGTTTGTAGATTTGGCCGAAACGAAGTTGCGGTAGTGAGGCTCGCAATCCTTACCCATCATTGGGTCGCGGTACAAATTAGCGCGCTGGACCTGCAATGCGCGCTCAGGCATAAATCCTTTAGCCAGATTCCACGCTATGAATATTTCTCAACGGTGCAGGATTGGGTTGGCGGTGGGGTTTATAACTTTGGGCGGATTGCCGTCCTCGTGCGTTGACTGCGCCCCGGCCACGAACACGTCGGACAACTCATCCCCCGCCACCAAACCGGCCCCGGCCCGGATTGAAAAGGCATTCATCTCGTTTCGAATCGGAACGCCGCAGTGGTTGCCGGACTCGCGCTACGGCGAACTGCTGGCCTTGTTCGAGAAGTACCGGGGCGTGACGGATGAAATCACCTTTTTCACGTCGTTCACGCACCCAAACCTCCCGCTCGCGGAGATGAAACGTCGCTGCGACATTCTCGCCCAGCGGATCGCCGCCGCCAAGACTTTGGGCTATCGCGCAGGCATCAATGTCCTGTCCACGATGGGGCATCACGAGGAGAATCTGCCGAACTCACTTTCCGGCGATTACACCCCGGTGACTGACATCGGCGGCGGCGTCTGTCGTGGGAGCTTCTGTCCTAACGGTCTGAATTTACAGCAGTACGTGCGGCAGATCTACCAGTACGCGGCCGCGGCCAATCCCGATTACATCTGGGTGGATGACGATGTCCGGTTGATGGGCCACATGCCGCTGGGGCTCACCTGCTTCTGCGATCACTGTCTGGCGATTTTCGCGCAGGAGTCAGGCACGAATTACACGCGGGCCAGTTTGCGCACGGCCCTCACCGCCGGCGGGCCCAAAGAGTCCACGGAGTTGCGCAAGGCTTGGCTGGTCCATAACCGCGCAACGATCGCTCGCCTGCTGGCGCTGATCGAGCAAACCGTCCATGCCGCAAAACCAGGAATGCCATTGGGATTCATGACTGGTGATCGCTTTTTCGAGGGCTACGATTTCGACCGTTGGGCCGCGGCGCTGGCGGGGTCGAGCCACTCGCCCGTCTATTGGCGGCCCGGCGGCGGCTTCTATGAGGATTCGTCCCCCGGTGGTCTGGTGGGCAAGTCGCACGACATCGGACGCCAGATTGCCTTTCTCCCTTCCTCCGTGGTGGCGATCCAATCCGAGATCGAGAATTTCCCGTACCAGCGGCTGAAAAAGGCCTCGTACATCACAGCGGTCGAAGCGGCCGCGCACATGGGTGCGGGTTGCAGCGGCGCTGCCTTCAATGTGCTGTCGGGGAATGACGAGCCCCTCGACGAGTTCGAGCCGCTGGTGGCGCGGCTCCACCAGACCCGCGCGTTTTATGATCTGATGGCCCGGCAGCTCGGTCGTGCCCGCCCAATCGGGCTTTTCACGGCTTGGAACAAAGACCAGGCCGCAGCGGGCGACTTCATCAACCAACCGGGCTGGGCTATGGGCCATCTGGGTCAGGGCTCGCAGATCTTGGAGGCGGGCTTGCCGGCGGCGTACCATGCCCAAGGCGCTGCCGTAACACTCCTGTTTCCGCAAAGCGTGGCGGCCATGTCGCCAGCAGAAATCCGTCAGGCCTTGGCGGGCGGGGTTTACACCGACGTGGAGACGCTCAATCTCCTGAATCAACGCGGCTTTCAGGAGTTGACCGGGATGTCGGCGGAACAACCCCACCCCGTTGACTGCATCGAGGAATTCACCCCGCATCCGCTCAACGGCCCGTTCGCCAAGCGCCAGCGCGATTGTCGTCAATCGTTCTATCGGGTGCCGGGCTACGTCGGTTATGTCTTGCAGCCGCACGATCCCAAGGTCGAAACCCTTGCCCGGCTGGTGGATTACGGCGGCCAGGAGCTTTCGCCCTGCAGCCTGGCGGTTTATGAGAATCCGTTGGGCGGCCGGATCTGCGTTAGCGGATATTACCCCTGGGACCACCTCCACAGTCTGAGCAAGAACTCGCACATGAAAGCCATGATGCGCTGGCTTTCGAGGGATCGCCTCCCGGCCTATGTCGCGTCGTACCACAAAGCAAATCTCTGGGTCCGCGAGCCCGACCACGGGCGAATCGCCATCGCGCTCCTAAATTCCAGCTTCGACGCGGCAGACGGTTTGGACCTAACCGTCGCCACGAGCGCCGCGGAAGCCCGCGTGTTCGACATGCAGGCAAAGGAACACGTCATCCGTGCCAGCAGCACCAACGGACCTTACCGTCACTTCATGCTCCCTGCCATAGAGCCGTGGACCATGCGGTTGGTTGTCGTGGGCGGGACCGAATCCAAAGTCAAATAACCATGCCCACGGCCGGCCTCAAGGCGTAATAACGGCAATGAAGTGCAAGATGGTCAATTGTTTTCCAGCACTGTGCGCCCGCGGAAAGCCTGCGGAGTGTGATGATGGCTGAAAGATTAAGTTTGATCGGCCCACCCTATTGCGCGGTCACACCGAGGACGCGCAGGCGCGTGGGCGCTGTCGGACTCGGTTGTCCCACCCACGCCACCCCGGAATATTCCGAATCGCCAAGACTGTTGGCGGCCTTGACCCGATAGGCATAGGCTCCGGTTGGCTCTGGAAGCGTATCCACCCAGGCCGTGGCGTTGCTGGGCAGGGTGGCGCTCGTGGTGAAATTCGTTCCATCAACACTGCGTTGCAGCACAAAGCCGCTCTCATTCGACGAATTGTCCAACCAGGTGATCTGCACGGTGGTACCCGAAATGACTTGGGCGATTAGGGCCGATGGGGCGATGGGGGCGGCGGCCAGATTTACGCCCGCCATTTGCTGGCTGTAGAGCTGGGCGATTTCCGTGCCGGACAACGCGCGGTTCCAGAGCGCGACGTCACAAAGACCGCCCACATAGCCATCGCCGCCCCACCCGCCGCCAAAGCTGAGCGCCGACGCGGACGAAAACCCGGGCAGTTGTCCAAGTGCTTGTTCTGCGGCTAGCGTGGCATCCACATACATCCGGACCGATACCCCGTCATAGACGACCACCACCTGGTGCCACGCACTCACGGGAAACCCCGCCGGGCTGGTCAGTTTCACGCTCCCGTCATACGTCGCAAACCGGAGGCCGATCTTTTGGTCATTCGTAATCGAGCCCGGCATCACCTCACAGGCAAAGGCGCCGCTCGGTCCGTTGGGGTGAATAATCATCTGGTTGCGCCGTGGTTCGGTATCGGCCTTGAACCAAAACGAGAAGCTCAAGGCATGGTAGAGGATGGTTGCTTTATCAAGGAGCGGATGATAGAAGACCGGAAAACCTCCAAAGAGCCGCGCGCTGAAACTGGGGCTCGCAAAAAGTTCCGCCACGTTGGTGGGGCGCGAGTTAAAATGGGCGGCCTTTTTCCCCGGCGCATATCCATCCACGCCCAGGGTCAGGAACGCGGCATTGATGGGCGCGGCGGCGGTGAGATTGACCCCATTTCCGGACGTGTCCCCGAAATTCACCCCTGCAGTTTCATCAAACTTCCAATAGGCCATCAGCCCGTTCGCAAAGTAATGGGGGTCAGCCGGGGCCACGCGATCCAGCACGGTAATCAAGGTGCGGCGAGGATCGTGCAGGCGATTTGTGCGGTCATAGAAACTCACCACGTAAACACCGGCATCTTGCGCCGTCGTGCGCCAGCGGAACCAACCGTCGCCGGCGAGGGCGTTGGTGACGGGCACCCCGTCAGCCACGGTCGCCGGCAGGCCATCCAAGGTGGGCGCGGGAAAGCTGATGACCTCGCCCTCGACGACCACGGGCCGCGGCAGCGACGAATCCAAAACGTAGGGATAACTTTCCACGATCGTGCCATCCGCTCGCGTATTGTGATGGGATGCCAGCGGCGCAGGACGGCCGGGATAGGCAATATCCACCTGCTGCAGCAGGCACGCCGGACCATTATCCCACGTTACCGGCCGCGACATGCCGCGGAAGGTGTTATTCACCAATTCGGTGGTCCGGAACCCGGTAAAAACCGCCGTGATCCCGGCGACGTTTGTGTCCGGCGACCGCTGATCGGTAAACTGGAACGTGTTGTTGGTAATGATCAGTTTATTAAAAATGTAGTCGTCCGGACCTTTCAAATCGCCGGTGAAGTTCAGACAGTACCGCCAGCCGTAGGTGCCATAAGTATCGCCCTTGGTGTAAAAGTGCGGGTCCAACTCCACGAGATTGTTTTCCAACCGGAAGGCATCCTCAATCCGCCGGGTTTGCTGCGTGGTCGTGCCAAGGCCGACGACCACCCCATACAGCACGTTCCGAAAGTGGTTGTTTCGAATCGTTAAGTCGTGCATTGAGGCGGAGTCTAGGTAATAGCCCGACACCGTATTGAGGATCAAATTGTCCTCGACCACGGCGCCCCAGGTCCCGCCAACCCCCACGCCCTGCGCCGCGCGCTCGGTTGCTGGGAGGAGCGCCGGATTGATTGCCGTATTTCCGTCATACGCCGCCCCGTCCACATAGCAATTTCTCACCACAACGTTGCTGTAATACCGCATTGTCTGGTCCGTCCCATACACCCCGCTCACCACGATCGCATCGGGGCGATACGCATTGCCGTACTGCGGGTAGCCGACATCGCAATCCTCCAGGATCAGGTTGGACTCGCCAAACTGGGAGCCGAAGGTTTGCATGTTGATCGCGGCGGGTTCGGCGCCGGTCATGTGCGAGCCGCAATTCTTCACCTTTACCCGCCGGATTTGAACATTGCTGCCCTTGAAGTAGATCCCCTGCGCGTACTGCCCATTCATGTTGGTGCCGCCCTCGTGAATATTTGCATCGAGCGTCAGATCGGCGATTTCCAGATTGCCGTTTGCTCCGTTGCCGCCAATCACGTTGACCCGGTAAGCCCAGCCGCCGCGCAGATCTACGGCTTTGAGCGTCGTTACATCCTTGCCGGCGCCGAAGATTCGCCAACCATTTCCCGGCGCCCAGGACAGCGCTTGCCCGTGCGCCGTGCAGTCCCCATGGGTTTCATACACCCCGGCGCCGATGTAGATCGTCAACGTCGTATCATTTGTCGCCGTTTTGGTGGCGTTCGTGGTCCAGCGCGCCTGTGGTTGGTAGGCGCTGTAGTTGGTCATCAACGAGTTCATCAGCGTGTCAAACGCGACCTCATTGGTCGTCACCGGGATCAGGTACGGGTTGCGCTTGGCGCCCGCCGCCGCGCCGCTGTCGTAATCCACCGGCCGATGTTGTGCGATCCAGACCTCCCGGATCCGGGGAACGTCCGCGCTGCTTCGGGCAAATACGATGCTGTCGCTCACCGCTTTCGACCAGTTGCCCGCTCCGTCCTGAAACCGCGTGTAAACCGTTTTCAGAACCGTGTTCATCTTGGCCGGGTAGCTACCGTCATCAACCAGAAGCCACACTTTGTTCGTCCGGTATTTCTCCGCCACCGACCAGGTTTCGTTGTCGTTTGAGAACTGCATCTTTGCGACGCCCGTCCCGCTGTCCACGGCATTCAGCGTCAGGGTCACCGAAACATTCGTCGTGAATTGGTCATTGCGGTTGATGACGACCGTTCCGATGTGCGCGGCGGCGTTCGGAAGGTGGGCGGCTCCGGAAACCGCCG
>JADLHS010000383.1 GCA_020848635.1 Limisphaerales bacterium | reverse complement strand
GGCCGTCCGGCGCGCACAACAGGGCGAGCACCGCGCTGTTTTGAGCGGGGTTCCTGCCTTCCGTGGAAACGCCCTCGCGGTAGGCCAGGAGCACCTGGTCGAGCAAGCTCGGTTTCCCGTATTGAGTGAGCGCGTCATAGGCCCGGGAAGGAGTGAGATCATATTTCGCGGCGAGGGCGTCCTCGCCCTTCGGGTTGTGACAACGGACGCATTGTGCATCCAGCACCGGTTGGATGAGGCGGTCAAAGCGCAGGGGCCATGAGCCGTCCGGGCCAGGAGTGATCTTCGACGGCTCGCGCAGCGCGGCGAGGGGCGACTGGGCCGGCGGCGAGTTATACCGCGATTCATGGCAGCCGGTGCAACTTAACGTCTGGCCGGGTTGCACATGCGTAGCACTCCGCATGGTTTGCACCGCGCGCCCCTGGGCATCGAGTGCCTGGAAGAACACCGCCACCCCGGAGGGCACGCGAAAGTAGGCGGAGCCATCCGCTTCCACCGGGACGGTGCCGAGCACGGCCTTGCCGGGATCGTCGCGGGTCAGGCCCAGCGAGGGTTCATTCATCCACGGCTGCGTCTTCGCCGGCAGAGCCACAATCCGGAGTGCCTTCACCGCCCCGCGCGTTACGGTCTTCAGGCCGCGCGCCACGTCCGCCACCAGGAACCGTCCCTCCTGCGGGCCGTCCCATTTCACATTGCTGGCCAGCACCGGGGGAAGGGCTTGCGCCTTCAGCGGGATGGGATACATCGAGGAAATTTCCGGATCCCGGTAGAGCAATTCCCTTCCCGTATCGGCATTGAACAGGTAGAGGCCCATGCCATTCTTCGGGCGCTGCCGGCCCTCGCGCATTTCGTCCTCCACGCCCCACGCGACGAGATGCGTGCGCTCGGCCAACGGCCATGGGTTCGCGTAGAACGCACGCGGCCAGCCTTCGATTTCCGGAAACGCCGTCTCCGGGGTCAGCCGCGTAACGGGCGCTTCGCCTTCGGTGCCAACCGACGGGTCGAGCAGGACCAGGCTGCCCATCGTCTGCGAATGATGTCCGGAAGCGGTGAAGATGATTTTGTCCGAACCGGGAATTGCCCGTGGCTCAAAGGTGCAATGCGGCGCCTTGGTGTAATTGCCATAGATGAGCCGCGCGTTGACGCCGTCGGGGTTGATCGCCCAGAGGCTCATGTAGGGCATGTTGTCGCGGTCCACGTAATCCCAGCGTGAATAAATAATCGTGCCGTCATGCCCCACGCTGGGCTCCCACTCGAACATCTCGAAGGGCGAAATGGGCGTGAGATCGCCGCCGTCGGCATTCATGGTGTGGAGCGTATACACCGCGACGGGCCGGCTCGCATCGCCGCCGCAGCGCACGTAACAGTCCGGCGAATCATCCTTGGCTAGGGTCGCCCGCGCGCTTTGCTTGCCGACCTGGATGGCCTGCCCGCGCCGGGTTGAAAGAAATACCAGCCGTCCGTCCGGCAGATACCGTGCGTCGAAGTCATCGTATTTGCCGTGGGTGAGCTGGCGCACGTTTGAGCCGTCCAGATTCATCTCGAAGACGTGGTAGAAAGCATCCTCCGGCACGTTCACTTTGTTCAGCTTATCCTTCTCTTTCGCCAGTTCCGGATAGTGTTTGCACCAGGCGAACACGACTTTGGTCCCGTCGAACGACAACGCGGGGCGCAGAAAACTACCCGGCTCCTGGAAGGCGGCATCCGTCAGACACTCCGTGGTGGGAGTCGCGCTTTTCAGTCCACGCAGGATGTAGATTCCGCCGCCGGGCCGCGACCACCAACCGTAATATTGATCGGACATGTGACTGTAACTGCCTGGGACGCGTTTGGTGAACAGGAGCGCATCGAAGTCCAGCAGCGGGTTCGCCAATGCCATTTGGCGGAGCGCGGAGCGCAGCTTCAGGTACAGCGCGCGGCGCGTCTCGGCGGGCGTTTGCTCGTTGATACCTTTTGCCGCCATTGCCCCGCGCGCCAACTCCCGCTCGAAGCCTGAGGTGTCCACCCCGGCACGGTTTAACTCGGTCACGAGTTGCTGGCCGCGCTCAAGCACCCAGGGAAGCGAAAGCTCCTCCGCGCCGCTACCGACGCGCTTGGTCTTGAACGCGGACCACTGGCTAAGGCTGCTCTGGTCGGCGGGTTTGTGCAGAGCGAGATTCCTGCCCGATCGCCCGATCACTTCCACTTCATCGAGATGGAGAAAGGTCGGCCCGGGAAGTTGAATGCGGACGAAGCGCGCCACCGAGTTGGTCAGTTTCACGACCAGCGGCGAACGATCCGGCATTCGGTAGCCGAAAAAAACCGGACCGTTGTGGCGATAACCTTCGCGCCATTCCGTGCCATCGTTCGACAGCAACACCGTGAAATTCGCCGCTCGCGCGGCCAGGTCGTCGCTGTCCGCGCGATTCCACACGCGCACCTGGGAGAGAGGTTGGACCTGACCGAGGTCCACCTGCCACCACGGATTCAAATCCGACCCGGTGTGAAAACCCCACTTGCCATTCGTAACGCCATCGCAGCCGCCGGCCGCGTCATCGCTGGTTGAAAGGTGGGCGGCATGCTGGGCCTCGGCATGAAGCTGCGCTTCGAGCAGCCAATCCTGTTCGAGAACTTGCGGCCACGACTGCGCGTCCACCGCCTTGGTCGCGGCAAGAACTGGCAACCCCGCCAGCAAACAGACGAGCGCGGTGAAATGGATGGGAGAGGTTTTCATAATGGGTTCATGGGTTTGTGGTCAGGGCGATATTGCCCGCTGAATTCGGAAGTCACCGGCGCCTTGGCAGAGCGGGCGAGGTTCAGTGGGAGCGAGGCGGTGGTGGAGGAGACCGTTACGAAAGCGGTGGACAGGGCCAACCCAAGAGATTTTTTCAATCCGTTCATGGTCGTCGGTTTTAGTTCATCGACCCAAGCTCTGCGACCGCCGCAGGAAACGCCCCGTCGATTGCAATAGTCGCGCACAAACTCACCCGAACCGTCCGACTGCCCGACGGACCGACGGTTAGATGCAAGCCAAGTCGGGCCGTGCTCATCGGTTGAAGCAAGGTGGTATTCACTTGGCACCATGGAGCTTGGACTTAAGGAAACGAACAGTAGCTTCGTTCGCTTCAACGAATTGATGAGCTGTGCCGGTAACATCCCTAAAGCCCGTGTTGTAGTTCGTGGTATCCGGCTGCAAGAAAAACAGGAAGAGATTGGTGCTGTGAGAAGCTCGCTGCGCCATGTGTTTGTCGTCATGCCAATATAGAGCGAGGTAATTGGTATAGTGGAAGCCAACCGGCGCCTTAAAGACGTGGTCCACCTTGATTCCGCTTGTAGCGCCACCGCCGCCCGCAAGAGTAAAGTCGAACTGTCCCGAGATAATCACCGTGCTGCGTGCAACACCAAACAGAATGGCGTTTGTAGCATTGGAACTGACCTCCGCGGCCCGCGAGTTGGTGAGGCTTACCAGGATCGCCAACGCTACAAAAAGCAATTGAATCCTAATCTGTTTCATAGGTGTCATGCAGCGGCTCAACATTTAGATCTGCCACGAGGACAGCAAAACCGTTATTGGTTTCGCGGCTGCTTAGTCTTTCGAATCCATTCATAATTCATGTCCTTTGCTTCGATGAACTGACCGTCAATTTTTGACCGGCTCCCCCAGCGCCACCACATCATTCCGAATGCGCGCCAGGTCCGTCGCTTCCAGTTCCAACGCGCCCGCCTTCGCGTTCTCCGTGGCTTGCGCCAGGGTGCGTCCGCCGACCAGGACGTGCGTCACGCCGGATTGGGCGGCGGTCCAAGCGAGCACGAGTTGCGACAGGGTGCAGCGGTATTTGTCCGTGAGCGGTTGCCACGACGCGAGCAGGTCCAGCACCCGGCGGCGGTTCGCCGGCACAAACCACGGACTCCACACTTCGTTGCTGCGAAATTCCTCCGGGCCAAACCCACGGTCCATGCCCACCTTGCCCGTGAGTAGCCCCTGCTCCAGCGACATGTAGGTGAGCGTGGCGAGGTGGTGTTGCGCGCAGAAGGGCAGAAGGTCCCGCTCCGGCTCGCGATGCAGCATCGAGTACCGGAACTGGTTGCTCACGATGCCGCCGCAGCGGAGGTTCTCCTCCAACTCGGCGGGCGACACGTTGCTCACGCCAATGGCGCGGATTTTTCCTTGGTCCTTCAGCTTGAGCAACGCGGCCATTGTGT
>JADLHS010000382.1 GCA_020848635.1 Limisphaerales bacterium | reverse complement strand
CGCTGATGGATTTCTGCAATCGCCACTTCAGGGGAAAATCGGGGTCCGCCAGCCAGTCCTGGGCGTAACGGGCGTGGTAATGGTAAATCTGGCCGAGGGCGCCTTCGCCGATCATCTTCTTGGCCAAAGCGAGCGCCGGGACCCGCCGGTAATTGTGGCAAACCATGTGCACGATCTTCGCCTTCTGCACGGCGGCCAACATTTGCCCGGCCTGCTTGGTAGTCAGCGCGAGCGGTTTTTCACAAAGGATGTGCTTGCCGTTGCGGGCAGCCGCGATGGCAATGTCCGCGTGGGAATCGTTGGGCGTGTTGATGTCCACGACATCAATGAGCGGCGATTCCACCACATCCCGCCAGTCGGTGGCGGCGTTTTGCCAGCCGAATTGAATGCGCGCGGTCTGCACCCCGGCGGCGCTCCGACCGCAGATGGTATGCAGTTCCACGTGCGCTTTGAGGGGGAAGAATCGCGGCGCCTGACGCCAGGCATTGGAATGCGCCTTGCCCATGAACCCGTAACCCACCATTCCGACGCGCAGAGTTTTGGCCATAAACAAACTAGGGGTTGAATTGCTGTTGGCCGTCTTTATAGTTGTGAAAATTTTTCAAGTCAACGGATGACTTGACCCCCCGCGAAAATATGTCGTTCACCGCCGCCGAAATTGCCCGCCTCCTGCAGGGGGAAGTGGTTGGGGACGCCCAAACCCCCCTCAAGAGCTTCGCCCTGGCCGACCGCGCCGAACCCGGCGATCTGACCTTCGCGGAAAATGAGGAATTCTTCGCCCGGGCCGAACAAAGCGCCGCTTCCGCCATTATCGTGACCGGCGAACTCAAATCGTCGGTCAAAGTCCTGATCCGCGTAGCCAACGCCCGGGTCGCGTTCGCCAAGGCCCTCGCGCTGTTCTTTCCCGAGCCAACCCAGCCACCCGGCACCCACCCTAGCGCCGTCGTCGCGCCCTCCGCGCAGGTTGATCCCGCCGCCTACATCGGGCCGTACTGCGTCATCGGCGAGCGGGCGCGGATCGGCGCCGGGGCGGTTCTGTACGCGGGTGATTTTGTAGGCGACGACTGCCAACTCGGCGCCGGCGTGGTTTTGTTTCCAAACGTCACCCTGTATCCGCGCACCGAACTCGGCCTGCGTGTGCGGATTCATTCCGGCACCGTCATTGGGGCGGATGGTTTCGGCTACGTGCTGGATGCCGGCGCGCACCGCAAAGTTCCACAGATCGGGAATGTCATCCTTGGCGACGACGTGGAGATTGGCGCCAACGTGACGATCGATCGCGGGGCCCTCAAGCCCACCGTCATCGGCCGGGGCACGAAGATCGACAACCTCGTGCAGATCGGGCACAACGTGCAAATTGGCGAGCATTGCCTCGTCATCTCACAAGTCGGCATCGCGGGCAGTTGCGAACTGGGCAACTATGTCATCCTTGCCGGTCAGGCAGGCATCAGCGGCCATTTGAAGATCGGCAGCCAGGCCACGGTCTCGGCCCAGTCCGGCGTGATGCACGATATTCCAGCGGGCGAGAAATGGCTCGGCAGCCCGGCGCAACCGGACAAGAAAACCAAGCGCCAGATGCTCGCCATTCAGCGCCTGCCCGAGTTGATCCGGCGGGTCATGAGAATCGAAAAGCAGCTTGGCCTCGGCAACGAACCGGAGAACTAGCAATTCAAATTTCGAAATTCAAAATCAAGCGGCCGCCGGCGGTGGGCTCGGGCATATTGTTTTTTGCATTTGCAATTGGCTTCGCCGCCAGCGCGCTGGCGCAGTCAAACGCACCCACGGTTACGGTTGCCGAGCTGCGGCAGCGCCTCACCGAGCACATCGCCCAGCCGCGTTTCGCCGCCGCCACCTGGGGCGTGAAAGTGGTTTCGCGCGACAGCGGCCAGACCCTCTTCGAGCAGAACGCCGGAAAACTCATCAGTCCGGCATCCAACTGCAAACTCTACACCATGGCGCTCGCGCTCGACCAGCTCGGCGGCGATTACCGCATCCAAACCTCGCTCTACGCCGCCGCGAAACCCGACCGGCGCGGGGTGCTCAAGGGCGACCTCATCATTTACGGACGCGGTGATCCGACTATCAATGCCCGGCTCAACGGCGGCGACATTTTCCGCGCCCTTGAACCGCTCGTTGCTGTGCTCACCAACGCCGGCGTGCGGCGGATCCGCGGGGATTTGGTGGGCGACGAGAGTTTCTTCCAGGGTCCGCATTACGGTTCCGGCTGGGCTTGGGACGACCTGAATAATTATTACGGCGCCGAAATCTCGGCGCTCACAATCAATGACAACACGCTGCAGCTTTCCGCGACGCCCGGTGCGACGAGCGGGTCTCCCTGCCAGCTCACGCTCTCACCCATGACGAGCTACGTAGTGTTGAGCAATCGTACACAAACGATTGCCGCCGGGGGCAAACGCGACCTCAATTTCCATCGGCCCCTCGGACAAAATGTCATCTATGTCACTGGCCAGATGCCAGTCGGCGACACCCCCTACACCGAGTACGTAACAATCGCCAATCCCGCGGGTCTATTCGTAAACGTGTTCAAGGCCGCTCTTATCCGCCATGGCATCCGGGTGGACGGCAGGACCCGCACGGTGAACGGGTTTAACCCGCCTACGAAAGCGTTCGACAGCAGCCGGCTGGTTGAGCTGGGTTGGGTGAATTCGCTGCCAATGCGGGACCTCGTCCGGGAAGTACAGAAGCCATCGCAGAATCTATACGCTGATCTGGTCCTGGCCCATATCGGGGCATTGGCGGCAGCCACCAATCCTCCGGGGTCTTCCGAAGAAGCCGGGATTCGCGAGCTGGAAAAGTTTCTGGCCAAAGCGGGCGTGCCACCCGGTGACGTGCGCTTCGAGGAAGGTTCCGGCCTTTCGCGGAACAATCTCGCCACGCCCAACGCCACCATCGCGCTGCTCCAATTCATGGGCCATCACGCCGAAGCCGATGCCTACCTGAACGCTTTGCCGATTGCGGGCGTGGACGGCACGCTGCGCAATCGGATGAAGAACACGCCTGCCACCGGCAACGTGCGCGCCAAGACCGGCACGCTGCGCTGGGCCAGCTCGCTTTCCGGCCAGGTGACCACGGCGGCGGGTGAGCGCTTGATTTTCTGCATCATGTTGAACCGCTATGCCGCTCCGGACGCGGAGCACAGCAGCCGGGCGGAAATTGACCGGCTAGCCGTGATGCTGGCGGAGTTCGCGGGCCGCACCGACAAATAGTCATCGCCGCGACGCGGCAGTTTCCGCTTCTCCTGACGACCAAGCTCCGATATAGGTTTCACCGCCGACCGCTCATTACTCATGCAAACCTCCCTCAAGATCAAACTCAGCGTCTTCATGTTCCTCCAATATTTCATCTGGGGATCGTGGTACGTGAGCATGGCCACGTATCTCGGCAAGACGCTCGGTTTTGCAGGCGGCCAGATTGGGCTGGCTTACGGCGCCTTCGCCATTGGGGCGATGATCTCCCCGTTCTTTGTGGGCTTGATCGCCGACCGCTATTTCGCCTCAGAGAAGTTGCTCGCGTTTCTGGGGATTCTCGGCGGCGCACTGATGTTCACGCTGCCGAAGTTGACAACCTTCGGCGCCTTTTATCCGGTGCTGATTATCTATTGCGCTTCGTATGCGCCGACGCTGGCGCTCGGCAATTCGCTCTCGCTGCATCATCTGGCAAATCCCAAGCGTGACTTTCCGCTCGTCAAGACGCTCGCAGCCGTCGGCTGGATTGCGGGCGGCGTCACGCTCAGTCTGGTGCTGAAGGGCGAACAATCCGCCGTGCAGTTCTATCTCGCCGGCGCGGTTTCCATCGCGCTGGGCCTGTTCTCGCTGTCCCTGCCGCACACCCCGCCAAAGAAAACCGGCAAAGACGTCCGGCTGGGCGAAATCCTCGGGCTCGACGCCCTGGCGCTTTTGAAAAAACCCGCCTTCGCGATCTTCATCACGTGCATGTTTCTCATTTGCATCCCGCTTTATTTCTATTTCGTGAACATGAACATGTATATCACGGAACTGGGGTGGAGATATACAGCGGCCAAAATGTCCCTGGCCCAGTTCTCGGATGTCATCTTCCTGATCCTACTGCCGTTGATGCTGCGCAGCCTGGGCTACAAGAAGACGATCTTCATCGGCATCCTCGCCTGGGTGATCCGATACTTCCTGTTGGCAGCCAGCGTGAACCAGGTCGAAATGGGAACGGGGCTCATCTTCGCCGCCATCCTGTTGCATGGCGTGTGCTACGATTTTCTGTTTATTGCCGGCCAGCTTTATGTGGATGACGAGGCGAATGAGCGCATGCGCGGCGCCGCGCAGGGCTTCATCGCGTTCATTTTGTGGGGCGTCGGGAATTTTGTCGGCAGCACCCTGGCGGGCAAAGCGCAGGCGCTGCACACGCTCGCGCCGCCGCGGGGGGCCATGGCGCATGACTGGTACGGCATCTGGATTTATCCGGCGTGGGGCGCAACGGTGGTTTTGGTTGTGTTTCTCATCTTCTTCCGTGACCCCGCGAAGAAAGCCGCGGCCAGTGTCGGGGGTAAAGGAGTCGATTAGGACTCGCGAGCCGGTTGGTGGCTGAACGCCGGCAGGATGGAATGAGCGAGCAATTTTTCTTTTGCTGAGCCGGAGGAGGCGTTAGGGTACGCCCATGCCAGAGATCGCCAATTTCGTGAACAATGGGGCCGCGAGCATCACGCCCGGGGTGGCCGATAAGGTGTTGCGCCAGCTACCGCAGTGGAAACTGGAATTCACCCAGATCAACGCGCCGCTCTTTCCGCACCTTGTGGATCAGTTGGAATTCCTGGCCGATGCCATCGAAGACGCGCTGGAAGGCGCCTACAAGGAACTGCCGTACTCCGCGCTGGCGCAGGGGGTATTCGCGCTGGTGTATGCGCACAAGAAAGTGGGGATCATCCCGGATAGTGTGTTGAGCCTGGGCTATGCGGACAACTCGAGTGTGGTGCGGGCGGTCCTGATTCAGAACGAGAAGGCGTTCGCCATTTACGCCAGTGCCCAAGGCCGCAACTGGCAGAAAATCACGAGCCAGCCTTAAGCGCAGTGGGCAAGCAAGGGGCGAGCGACGGGCGCCTCGATCAATCCTTCGCGATTGCTGCCAGAAAGCTCGTCCGCAAGAACTGGCAATAGGTGTTCCGCTTCGCCAGAACATCGTTGTGCCCCAGGTCTGTGTGGAGAAACACCAACTTGTTCGTCTTTAGCTCCGGCGCCGTGACGGCGAGATCGGTCGCCACCAAAAAGCCTTTCCCCCGCTTTTGCAGTGCGGACATCATTTCCTCCGTTCGATTTCTTGTGCCCCCACCATCCGTGTAAATGTTGAGCAGGCGACCATCCGATTGCGTTGACCACGCCAGGAATTTGTCGGACCGGGCGTAAAGCGCGTCAAAGAGCCAGACTTCCCGCACCGACGCCGTCAGCCCGCCATGCTCCAGAATTGCCGACACGACCCGATAACCGCCACTGTGGCCGGATAGGATAATGCCGCCGACCGCGAAGTTGGTATGCGCAAAACCGGAGCGCTGCCGGAGCCCAGTCAGGGCTTCCGCCATGAAACATCGGAACCCGTCCGGGTCTTCCAGCTTGCCCCCGGCAGAATCCGGCGCGTTCAGCGGTCCCGCCGGCACCAGGAGCACCGCGTTGCGACCGCTGGCGGCGAATTGCTCGATGAGTCTGAACTGTTGCAACGTGCCCACCACGGTGTTACGCCAGCCGTGAAAATGAACGACAAAATCCACCCGCCCCGTCTCCCGAAAGCCCTTCGGAATGAACATGGCGACAGTTCGGTCGGCGTAATGTTCGTCCGCCGAATAGAACGCGCCCTGGTATTGGTATCCCGCAGCCCGGCTCGAATGCGGGAAGGGGGCCGAAACGAAGGGAAGAATCAGCAACCGCCCGTACGGCGCATAGGCGTCTGCAGCTAATTCCGCCGCTGACGCCGTCAGCGTGAGCAGCAGCGTCCCAATCAGGGCGACTCTCATTGCAGAAGCATGCGCTGGAGCCACTGGGGCGGACAGAAAAATGTCCCCGCCGTGCCAGAACGGGACAACCGGTGTCTCCGTCTTGTAAAGCCGGACGGTCAATCCGGCAGAGTTCGTTTACACCCATTAAGGCACATCATTTGGCGAGCAGATTGCTAGATGGAATAGCCCGGCCGAGTTGTTCCAGTCGTTTTCGTCATTTGGCAGGGTAACTAGGTTCACACATGGCAACGACAATGACGCAGGAAGAAGCAGCGCAACTGGGGCAGACGGTTGAAATGTTTGAGGTCATCACTCAAACCCAGCCTTTTGACTACCAATCGCTGGAAATCCTCAAGGAAGCCTACAGCAAATTAGGACGCGAGCCGGATGCCATCAACACGTCCAAACGAATCGCCCACGCCTACGTCCAGATGGGGCAATTTTCCTCGGCTATTCTCGAGTACGAAACCATTCTCCAGCATCACCCCGATGATCCGGAAGTGCAGGCCGCCCTCAAACAGATCGAGAGCAAGGCCAACACCGGCAATGAACCCGGCTTCACCGACACTGCCGTCTTTCGGAAATCCGCCGAAGGCAGCACCGGCTTCCTCAAGAAAACCGGCGTCCGATCCCCCGCCATCGTGGACGACGGGCGCAAGCAGATGCACAAAATCTTCGTCGGCGGCAAAATTCTCGCGCCGGCGGACTTCGACCTCTGCTGGCATGTGCCGGATCTGGCTGTGCCGCCCGCCGATGCCAACGAACCGTTTATCCAGATCATCGCCGACAAAGGCCTCATGCAGATCGACACCGCGTTGAAATTATTGAGCGACCGCACCCGCGTAGCGTTCTTGCCCCTGGAGAAATACGACCTGGATATGGATCTGGCACGCAGTTTTCCGGCGGACACCTGTCGACGCTGGTCCGTGCTGCCGTTTGACCGAATGAGCAAATCGGTGCTGGTGGCCACGGCGAATCCGTTCAACCAGCAGGCGGCCAAAGAACTCGCCGAGGCCACGAATAACCGGTTGCTCTGGTATCTCGTTCCACCCGTGGATCTCGTCAAAAACCTCCGCAAAGTTTTTCGCTAACCCATGCCTCCCGTAAAATCATTTGGTGAACGGATCGCCGACGCCCTCGTCGAGGACGGCCTGCTGACGACCAAGCAGGTCGAAGAACTGCTCGAACAACAAAAGCGGGAAGGCACGCGCTTCATCAAGCTCGTCATCGAGAAATCATACGTGAGCGAGCAGGACCTCACCGTTTCGATGGGCCGCGTGCTGAATGTCCCCCCCATCAACCTGAGCCGGATCAGCATCGCACCCGAGGTGGCCGACCTGTTGCCGCGCGAAATCGCGCAAAACCACAAGGTGCTGCCGGTTTCGCGGCTGGAGAACAAGCTCTTCCTGGCGATGGCCGACCCGCTGAACGTCCTCGCGGTGGATGACGTCAAGCGCATCACCAAGCTCGAAGTTTCCACCATGATCGCCTCCGAAAAGGCGATCACCGACAAGCTCAACAGCCAAGATGCCGCCAAAGGTGGCCGCATGGAGGACATTATCCTCGACGCCCAAAAGAAAAACGGCGACGAGGAGATTGAGACCGTCAAGGAAACCACCGAGGAGGTGAATATCGACCAACTCGCCGCCGCCGGCGAGGAAGCCCCGGTCATCAAGCTCGCCAACATCATTCTCGTTCAGGCCATCAAAGACCGGGCGAGCGACATCCACATTGAACCCTTTGAGAAAGGCCTGCGCCTGCGCTATCGCATTGATGGCGTGCTCGCCGACGCCACTCCGCCACCCAAAACCATGCAATTGGCACTGGCGTCACGCTTCAAGATCATGTCCAGCCTCGACATCGCCGAGCGCCGCCTGCCCCAGGACGGCCGCATGCGGGTCCGCGTCGGCGGCAAGGACTACGACCTGCGCGTTTCCATCATGCCCACGGTGCATGGCGAGAAGATCGTGCTGCGCGTCCTCGACAAGTCGAACCTCTCCGCCAGCCTCGACAAACTCGGCCTCGACCCGGACACCTTCCGGCAATTCAAGATCGCAGTGGACGCCCCGCACGGGCTGATCCTGGTCACCGGCCCGACCGGCTCCGGCAAGACGACGACCCTCTACTCGGCGTTGAACGAGCTCAACAATCCGATTTTCAACATCGTCACCGTTGAGGATCCCGTCGAATTCCAAATCCCCGGAATCAACCAGGTGCCCGTCAAAAAGGAAATTGGCCTCACTTTCGCCAATGCCCTGCGCTCCATCCTGCGGCAGGACCCGGACATCATCATGATCGGCGAAATCCGCGACACGGAAACCGCCGAGATCGCCATCGAAGCCGCGCTCACCGGCCACCAGGTCTTGAGCACCATGCACTGTAACGATGCCGCCGGAGCCATCGCGCGCCTCGACGACATGGGCGTTCCTCCCTTCCTGATTTCATCCTCTGTGATTCTCTCGTGCGCGCAACGTCTCATGCGCCGCATCTGTTCGCACTGCAAGGAGGCGGTGACTTACCCGCAAAAGATGTACGAGGATCTGAATATTGACGCGCATCTGTTCGACGGCATCACCCTGTATCGGGGGCGGGGCTGCGATCGCTGCAAAAACTCCGGTTACGCGGGCCGGCTCGCCATTATTGAAGCGATGACGGCAAGCGACGAAATTCGCAAGCTCATCATCGCGCGCTCCAACACCCGTGAGCTGAGCAAGGTCGCCATCACGCAAGGCATGAAAACGCTTCGCATGGCGGCTCTGGATCGCGCCCGGGACGGGGTCTCAACGTTGGAACAAGTCCTCCTGCTGACTTCGGGGCACTAAGGCATCAGCGACAATTGGCAACGCGGCGACCTACATCACCATGCCGCCATCCACGGTCAAGACCTGGCCCGTCACATAGCGACCCGACGCGGCGGCCAGATACAACGCCGCATTCGCGATGTCCTCCGCTTGCCCAAAGCAACCCAGCGGAATCTGCTTCAACGCCTCCGCCCGCATTTCCGGCTTCAATTCCGAAGTCATGTCTGTTTCGGTGAACCCCGGCGCGATGGCATTGACCGTGACCCCGCGCGATGCAAATTCCCGCGCTGCGGATTGTGTGAAACCGATCAGTCCCGCCTTGCTCGCCGCGTAGTTACACTGCCCCGCATTGCCGGTCAGCCCGACCACCGAGGCGATGTTGATGATGCGACCCGCGCGCTGCTTGAGCATGGCCCGGTTGAAGGCCTTCGTGACGAGGAATGCGCCCTTGAGATTCGTATCCAAAACCGCATCCCAATCCGCGTCGCTCATCCGCATGAGCAAACCGTCGCGCGTGACGCCAGCATTGTTCACCAGGATATCCACGCGGCCGCACTCGGCGAGAATCTTAGCGGCGGCGGCGCTCACGGATGCCGAATCCGCCACATCCACGGCGTGCGCCCAGGCTTTGCGGCCCAGCGCCCGGACTTCCGTGGCCACCTTCTCGGAGTTCTCCACCGTACGTGAGATGCAGACCACGTCCGCCCCTTCGACGGCGAATTTCAACGCAATGGCGCGGCCAATGCCCCGGCCCGCGCCGGTAACGACGGCAATCTGATTCTCAAGTTGTTTCATGCGGGGAAATGATGCACCACGAAACCCACCAAACACACGAAAAACTTCGCGGGGCGTGGGATGCCGATTTCGCGCTCGTTACCCATGCAACCCCTTCACTGTCGCCTCCAAGCTGCCGACGTCCGCAACGTTCAGCATCTCTACGCCGGTGCCGATGCGTTTCATAAAGCCCGTGAGCGCGGTGCCGGGCCCCAGCT
>JADLHS010000381.1 GCA_020848635.1 Limisphaerales bacterium | reverse complement strand
TCTCAAGCGTGCCCCCTCCCGGCGGCAGTTGCTTGCCCAGTACCCAGAAATCATCCGCCAGCGGAACGTAATGCTCGCGAATATAGTCGTGGTCCGCCTTTCGTAACCAGTCGGTGCGGTAGTTCGGCATGATGACCGCCGCGGGCCGCGCCGCCAGCATGTCGGCAACATGGGTTGCATCACGCTGCAGAAGGTTTTGAACGGACAGGCTGTGCAGATACGACCCGGGATGAATGACCGCTCGGGTCGAAACCAGCAATGCCCCGTCAAAAACTGGATCATTTACCGGGTCGGTTAACTCCTCCGCCAGTCTCATCAATCCCACTTGGCGCGTGTTCGGCATATCCATATGGCGGCGCGTGGCCAAGCCAAAAGGCACGAGATGCGTGAAGACCAAAATCATCACCGATCCCGTCAGTAATGCCGGCCGGCTGGCGATTTCCGGCCAGAGCCACGAACCATACCGGTATGAAAATAGAAACGCAAACGGTACGAAGTACAACAGGTTGTAAGGAAATGGCGTTGGATTGACGAACAGCATGCTGAGGGTTCCCAAAAAGAGGAGACCCTCCGGCAAACTGCCCTCCCAACTTAAAGCCGCCCGGCCTCGCTGGTTTATTTTCACGATTACCGCCATGGTCGCCGCCGCAACCAAAGCCACCAACAGTGGCGTCTGCCCCAACAGGCGGGACAGGGTTTCCCACGGCCAGAAGCGGCTTTCGCTGACCGACACCTTTGAAACGAAATCAAGTCCAGACCCGGCAAAATCACTCAATTCACCGGCGCCTTGCAGGGCGTACATCAACTTCAACGCCACAAACGCCATCAAGCCTCCGACGCCCCAGAAGAAAGCCAACTTCCAGCGGGGTTGGTTGTGTCCGGGCGGGGGGAACAACAAAATCGCCAGCGTCAGGGGAATGAAGTAGGCAAAAGCCTTGTGCGCGGCGAACTGCATGGCCACCGCGAGCGCGCCCGCGATAAGGTAGCTCTGCAAGCCCGCTGGTCGGATCCGCACAACGCACCAAGTCACTAACAATCCGGTCAAGAGGAGGTTGTCGTGCCGGATTTCAAATCCGTAGTCCCACAACGGCGCCAGCGTGGCCGCCCCTAACAAGACCAGTAGTCCTCGGATGGATCGCAAATTCGCCCCGGTCGCCAGCGCCAGCAGCACGACGTTCAGCCAGAAGATTTCCACCATGACGAACCGGGCCGCGGTCAGTAGCTGTTCGGAACTCGGCCCGCTGTCAGCCAGCCACGAGAGCAGAAACTGTAATATACCAATCGAACCGGGGTAAGCCTTCGCCTGCCCCGTCGCCAGCATTCGCGCTGTATAAACCTCAAAGCATTCGTCCACCTGGAAGATCCGGCTCCCCGCCAGATGCAGGGAGAACCAGACCAGCAACCCGATCAGGCCGAGCATTACACCCGCAAGGACGCGATTTGAGGCAAGGATGCGATTCACTGGCAATAATTGCTGACCGAACATTAGCTGGGCCGCGGCCCGGTGACCGCCCCCCGGCGTCTAGCCTGCCACGCGAATTTCGCCTTCCCGATGGCGACGCAGCAGTTCAATGTCCGCATCCACCATCAACTTGGCCAGTTCCTCGAACTTGGTCTTCGGTTCCCAGCCCAGCTTGCGCTTCGCCTTGCTGGCATCGCCGATCAATAACTCGACTTCCGCGGGCCGGTGGTATCGGGCATCAATCTCCACATACTTCTGCCAGTCCAACCCGGCGTGCGCGAAGGCGACTTCCAGAAATTCCCGCACCGAGTGGGTTTCATTGGTGGCGATCACGTAATCGTCCGGCTGGTCCTGCTGCAACATCAGCCACATGGCCTCCACGTATTCCTTCGCGTACCCCCAGTCGCGTTTCGCATCCAGATTGCCGAGGTACAGTTTGGCCTGCAGCCCGGCCTTGATGTGGGCCACGGCACGGGTGATTTTTCGCGTCACAAACGTTTCCCCCCGCCGGGGCGATTCGTGGTTGAACAGAATGCCATTACTGGCATGCAACCCATACGACTCCCGGTAATTCACCGTGATCCAATAGGCATAAACCTTTGCACAGCCGTACGGACTGCGGGGATAAAACGGCGTGGTTTCCTTCTGCGGAATCTCCAACACCTTGCCATACATCTCCGAGGACGAGGCCTGATAGTACCGTGGCTGGATCCCGGTCTCGCGGATTGCTTCCAGCAAACGAACCGCGCCCGTCGCCGTGATATCCGTCGTGTACTCCGGGCTGTCAAAGCTGACTCGCACATGGCTCTGCGCCGCGAGATTATACACCTCGTCCGGTTGGATTTTTAGGATCAACCGCGACAACGCGCTCGCATCGCTCAGATCGCCGTAGTGCAGGAACAAACGTTTCCGGCTTGCGTGCGGATCCTCGTAAATGGGATCGAGTCGCCCGGTGTTGAACGTACTTGCCCGCCGGATGATGCCATGCACCTCGTAGCCCTTGGCCAGAAGCAACTCAGCTAGATAGGAACCATCCTGGCCGGTGATGCCGGTGATTAATGCGCGCTTAGCCATAATTTAATGCCCAGCAGAGTCAGAAACCATCCGCCAAAACGCAAGCTTGGAAACCGCCCGAACCCCTCTACCGCCGAGTTTGGAAATGGCGCCGCCGCCAACTGCCCCAGACGAAACAGTCCATGCGGGAAAATAAATTCCTTTCCGCCCTCCCCGCTTTGCGGGAACACTTTCCCCCGTGCAAGCGCACTTTCTCCTCGGCCCCGCCGGCAGCGGCAAGACTTTCCGCTGTCGGGCGGAAATCCGCGCCGCGCTGCTCGCCGCCCCGGACGGACCGCCCCTGATTCTCCTTGCCCCCAAGCAGGCAACGTTTCAACTCGAACGTCAGTTGTTGGCGGATCCGGCCCTGCCGGGATATACCCGGCTGCACATCCTTTCGTTCGAACGTCTGGCGCAATTTGTCCTTGACCGCCTGCGGCTTGCGCCCCCGACCACGTTGAGTGAGGAAGGCCGGGTGATGGTGCTGCGCGCGCTGTTGCGCCAAAGACAGGGTGAGTTGCAAATTTTTCGCGCGGCCGCCCGGCTCACGGGTTTTGCCCAGCAATTGAGTTTGTTGCTGCGTGAATTTCAGCGCCACCGCCTTTCGCCCTCGCAGCTGGCGGAACTGTCGGCCCGCCCAGACAATCCCACGCCGTTGCGCGCCAAATTGCACGACCTCGCCCTCTTGCTCCACGCGTACGGCGACTGGCTCGACGCGCATGACCTCCGGGATGCCAATCACCTGCTCGACGTCGCCGCCTCCGCCCTCCGCCCTGCGCCCTCCGCCCTCCGCATCTCGGGGTTGTGGCTGGATGGTTTTGCGGAGATGACGCCCCAGGAGTTGGAATTGCTCGTCGCGTTGCTGCCGTTGTGCGAGCAGGCCACGCTGGCGTTCTGCCTGGAAGGGGAACCGCCGGCCGATCCTTCGTGGCTCTCGCCATGGTCGGTCGTGGCCCACACTTTCCACCGCTGCCACGCCCGACTGGCGAACCGCAAAGACGGCAACGTCACGGTGGAAACGCTGGCGCCCCCTCCGGACGCTGGTCGTTTTGCCGGAAACAAGACACTGGCTGCACTGGAAGCCAACTGGTCGCGACCGGCCAGCCTCGCATTAACTCCTGGCTTCAGTCCGGGGTCGGAAGGCGGCGATGTGATTAAGTCGGTGGCCACCGCTTCCGGTTCGGCATCCCTTCGCCTCGCCCTCTGCGCCAATCCCGAAAGCGAAGCCGTGCTGGCCGCTCGGGAAATCCGCCGGCACGTCCGCAACGGAGGACGGTTTCGCGATTGCGCGATCATTGTCCGGCGATTGGAGTCATATCACGCCACAATCGCCCGCGTGTTTCGGCGCTATGAAATCCCGTTCTTCATGGATCAGCGCGAGGCGGCGGCGCACCACCCGCTCACGGAACTCACGCGGTTTGCGGTTCGCACGGTCGCGTTCGGCTGGCGGCACGACGACTGGTTCGGCGCGCTGAAGAGCGGCCTGGTTTCCCCGAACGCGGAAGCCATTGACGAACTCGAGAATCAAGCGCTGGCCCGCGGCTGGGAAGGCAAGGTCTGGCGTGTAACTTTGAGCATCGCCAATGAAAATGACACCGGGAAGCGATTGGAAAAGTTGCGCCAGCAAATCCTCCCGCCGTTCGAAAGCCTCACAACTGCGCTTGCGGAAAATTCCTCTGCGCCAAACGGAACTGAAGTCGCCGCAGCAATTCGCGAATTGTGGCGGGCGCTGGACGTGGAGGCGACCGTGGCGCGCTGGAGCCAAAACTCCGCCGGCCAGCTCGCATTTCATACAGCCGTGCTGGAACAAATGCAGGACTGGCTCGCCAACCTGGAACGGGCGTTCCCGGTCGAGTCGCTCTCGTTGCGCGACTGGCTGCCCATTCTCGAGGCCGGCCTCGCCAATCTCACGGTCGGGGTCGTGCCGCCGGCGCTGGACCAGGTGCTGATTGGCGCCATTGATCGCTCGCGCAATCCCGAGTTGAGACTCGCGC
>JADLHS010000380.1 GCA_020848635.1 Limisphaerales bacterium | reverse complement strand
CGATGGCTTTGGAACGCGCGGACTCAGCGGTCCGCGCTCCGGTTGCCCGCAATTCATCATTCCCACGGCGGGGGATTTCTGGCTGAATTCCCCCATGCAATCTATGAACAAGACCAAGGTGACCCTGCTCGGCGCGGGCTTCATTGCCGACATCCACCTTGAGTCCTATCACCGTTTCGTGCCCGAGGCGGAGATCGTCGCGGTATACGCGCGCAACCCGCAAAAAGCGGAAGCCTTCGCCACCAAGCACAAGCTCGCCCGCTGGTTCACCGACCTCGAAAAAGCCATCACGGAGTCGGGCTGCGACGTGGTGGATGTCTGCCTCCCGAATTTCCTCCA
The DNA here is from genome assembly GCA_020848635.1 of Limisphaerales bacterium. Classification (GTDB taxonomy): domain Bacteria; phylum Verrucomicrobiota; class Verrucomicrobiia; order Limisphaerales; family JADLHS01; genus JADLHS01. Next base: position 2,879 of record JADLHS010000380.1, on the reverse strand, counting down.
TCAGCGCGCCGTGATGATCGCCGCCAAGGCCGGCAAACATGTCATCATCGAGAAACCGCTGAGTGTTACTTTGGAGGAGGCGGATGAAATGATCGCCGCCTGCAAGGCCGCCAATCGAAAGTTGATGTATGCCGAGGAACTCTGCTTCGCACCGAAGTACGAGCGGGTGCGGCTGCTGGCCAACGAAGGCGCGTTCGGCAAAATCTACATGCTCAAGCAGGCGGAGAAACATAGCGGCCCGCACACGGACTGGTTCTACGACATCAATCAATCCGGCGGCGGCGTGATGATGGACATGGGCTGCCATGCGCTGGCTTGGTTTCGCTGGATGCTCGGCGGGCGGCCTCGGGCTCTTAGCGTGCAGGCGCACATGCAGACCGGACTGCTCCACAAGGGTCGCACGCGTGGCGAGGAGAATTCTGTGGTGATTGTCGAGTTTGAGGGCGGAGCCATCGGTGTCGCGGAGGACAGTTGGGCCAAGCCCGGCGGCATGGACGACAGCATCGAAGTGTACGGCACGGGCGGAGTTTGTTACGCGGACCTGTTCCAGGGCAACGCCGCGCTCACCTTTAGCGAACAGGGCTATGGTTACGCGATGGAGAAGGCCGGCTCGACCAAGGGCTGGACCTTCACCATTTTCGAAGAGATGTTCAACCAAGGCTATCCGCAGGAGTTGAAACATTTTATCGAATGCGTGCGCGAAGACAAGCAACCGGTGGTGACGGGCGAGGACGGTCGCGCGGTGCTCGAGCTGATCTACGCCGCGTATCGCTCAGCAGGCACGGGGCAAAAGGTCAGGTTGCCGTTCCACGTCAAGGTGGCGAAACCGATTGATCTGTGGCTGGGGTGATGGAGTGCTGGCTGAAATGTGAGCTTTGGAATCCTTGAACCTTTGGTTTCCATTCCCATGCAACTCAAGAAATTCGATTCTGAAATTACCTGGGCGGACCAAATCGCCAGCCGGTGGCGCGACCGCCTCCGCACCAACCCCTGCCTGCGAATGTGCCTCCCGGCGGGCCATACCCCGACGGGCGTTTTCAGCGCGATGGCCAAGTACGTCGCGGCCGGCCAGGTATCGTTTCGCGCGGCCGAAGTGTTCACGCTGGATGAATTTGGTGATCTGTCCCCTGATGACCCCGGGCGGTGTGTTCATCAACTTCGGCGCTGTCTGATCAATCAGGTTGACCTGCCCCTGGAACGATTTCACTTCCTCGACACCAAAGCGGGGAATCTGGCTGCGGAGTGCCACCGCTACGACCAGGCGATCGGGCGCGGCTTCGACCTGACGCTGCTCGGCGTGGGTCTGAACGGTCACCTCGGCATGAACGAACCAGGCACACCCGCCGACGCAACCACCCACCGTGTAAACCTGCACCCCACCACCGTGGCAGCGTCGCGTCGCTACCTGACTCACACCCAGACCCCAACGTGGGGAATAACCGTGGGCTTGAAACATCTGCTCGCTTCCAAAGAGGTCTGGCTGCTGGCCTGCGGGGCGGGCAAGGCGGAAATCGTCCAACGCACCCTCAAGGGTGAAATCACCCCGGACGTTCCGGCGTCCCTGCTGCGTTCGCATCCGAACAGCCTCTTCTTCGTGGACGCGGCAGCGGCGGCGGGATTGCCCGCCGCATCGGCGGGAGCGGTTTCTTCTTAACGCCTGATCGTTTCGACGGGCGGGGCCGCGTTGATTGGCGCAGCCGGGAGGCGCTCCGGCTTCGGCAGCGTGGCTTCGATCACCATGCCCCGCCGGGCGAACACCCGATAGTTGTCGCCATCGCGCCGGATTCCCTTGCTGTTCCAAGCGGGCGGGCGCCCGCCGAAATCATCCCGGATCAACAAGTCCCCGTCGCGCCCGGCCACGATGCGCAACCAGGTGGTCGCGTTGTTCTCGCGGCGGGCGGAGATCTTGTGCCCGCCCTCGGCGCGCAGGTCGGCAAACGCCACGTCATGCCAGCGCCACGGGACGGCGGGAAAGATCCGAACCACGCCCCGCCAACTCTGGAGGAGCATCTCCTGCACAGCGGCCGCCGCCAGCATGTTGCCTTCAAGGGTGAACGGCCGGTAGGTCATGCTGCTAAAACCAGACTTCGACTGGTCGCCGTTCGCATGAAAACCGTTCCGCAGCAGAAACGCCTGCACAAAGATGTCGAGATTTCGGACTGCCGCCTCGCCGTCGCCGGTGCGGGCGCGCAGCGCGGACATCCAGGTGAAGCTGTAGCCGCACCATTGCTTCGTGCCCAACTTGTCCCATTGATCCAGGCTGGCCCGGATGATCTGCCGTTCGCGGGCGCCGTCCTCAACGGTGATCAGGTCGAACGGATAAAGCCCCATCAAGTTCGAGAGATGCCGGTGGCTCTCGGCGAGGTTCTCGTTGGCGTCGAGTTTGAGCGCGCCATCCGCGTTTACATGCCAGTCACCCAACCCCCGCGCCGTGGCCCGCCAAGCTTGCGCCTCCCCGGGTTTCCCGCATGCGTCCGCCATCTCGCCGAGCGCGACGAATAACATTTTCAGGCAGGCCAGATCGTAATTGCTGTTGGGCTTCAGCCAGGCGCTCAACCGGTTGTCATGGATTTCGGGCGACGAGGACAGCGGCAAGACCAGCACGCCCTGCTCATCCGCTTTCAACAACCCCTGCAGGCAGATTCCCAGCTCGCGGCACCACGGATAAGCGCGCGTCTGGAGAAACCGCTCGTCGCTGGTGTAACGCCAGTGAAGATAGAACAGGTGCGCAATCCACGGCCCCATCGTCGGCGAGAGCGAGTATTGCCCCCAGCCGGTGAGCGGATCCCCGGCCAGGGACATGACCCCCGGCACGTTGGCGCCATCCGTGCCGTAGAAGTCCCGGGCGAAGCGGCGGTACGCGGGCAGCAGTTCCCAGT
>JADLHS010000379.1 GCA_020848635.1 Limisphaerales bacterium | reverse complement strand
GTTGCGGCCCGGCACGGCGCGGCGTGTCATCTGGTGAAACCGCTCAGTTTTGCGGGCTCAGACTGAAGTCATGCTGCGCCGCCTGCTCTTTGGTCTTGATCAGCAAGCGGTAAGCAACCCCGGGTTCGAGCGGATCCGCCCGCGCGCCTTTGACGGCTGGGTGCATCCCACGAATGAAACCGCCGTAAACAAAGCTGGCGGTCGGGACGGAATTGGATTCGGTGACCAGACTCCAGATCGGGTGCGCGTATTTGTTGGTGGCGATGTCCGCCGCCAGCACAACGTTGACACTGGTCAGGCGATAGTACCCGCTGAGCGTGAAGGCGACCGGCAGACCGAGTTTGCCGCCACGGGCGCCGGGGCGTTTATTTTCCAGCCAGGGACTGACGCGATGGGAGATTTGAATAGGATTCGTCGTAAACCAGTCTGTGTTCAAGTAAATGCTCACAGCGCCCAGTCCGATAATGAACAGGAGGATGAAAGTGATTTTCAACTTCAACATGGCCAATGGATTGACGTTAGCCTTAGCGGATTATTCGACATCGGATCGGACAAAGCAATTTCTGCGAATGAATAAGTGTTGTGTAAGTCAGCGGGCGGTTCGGGCTGATAACCCATCCGGCACTCCTGGTTTCACCTTGATTGAACTGCTGGTGGTCATCGCCATCATCGCAATTCTCGCAAGCATGCTGCTGCCGACTCTTTCGCGCGCAAAGGAATCGGCCTTTCGGATTAAGTGCGCCAACAACCTCCGCCAACTATCGCTCTCGGTGAAGCTCTATGCCGGCGACAACGGCGACCTCATGCCCCCCCGAACTAATGCCTACCGTTGGCCGACCTTGTTGCAGGAGTACTACAAGAATCTCGATCTGCTGATCTGCGCCACCGATGCGAAGCGCGGCACACCCATGACCGATACCAATTCTCCGACGCCCGCTGATCGTTCCCCACGCAGCTACATGATTAATGGTTGGAACGATTATTTCTACCAGAACACCGGCAACCCGGATTCCAATTCCTACGATGGCATGCCGATGAGGGAGAATGCCATCCGCAAACCCTCGGATACGGTGCTGTTCGGTGAGAAAAAGAATCTGCAAAAGGATGTCGGGCTGCCTATCTCCCCGCATTACTTCATGGACCTCCTGGAAGGCGTGGGCAACGACGCCGACCAGATCGAGCGCGGTTGTCACTCCACCCTACGATCCGGCAGTGTGAGCCGAACCGGTAGTTCGAATTTCGCTTTCGCCGACGGCAGTGTGCGCCTGTTGAAATACGGTCGGGAGGTCTGGCCGGAGAATCTCTGGGCCATCGGCGATGACGATCGGAAGAAATACGCCTTCCAGCCATAGGAATTTGGTTCAGGTGCGGATTAATCCCTCGTTTCCATGCTGTGATGCGAAATCGCGGTTTTGCTGATGTATTTTCGTGCGTAGATCGATGCGAGCCCTCCCTCTGAAGCCGCGGTTAAAACCTGGGAGGATTTTGGCTCTGCTTCAAGAAAGAGGTGCGTTTTTTGGGCAGATGTCAGCTGATTTGACGGTCAAAGCATTCCCTATGAGCAAATCTACAATCGAGTCGTTCTTTGGAGGTATCACCGTTCGCCCGTCTACAAAATCAACGCCCCGGATTTCGAACCCCTACACGGCTAACACCAAACAGTTAATTTCAGCCTGGTCGAGCGGTCAGGAATCCATCGTTGCGGGCGAGCAAAAGCCCGGTTTTGTCGTGTGCCCGAACCGACTTCTGGCCTTACGAGCCGGCATAGAGCGCGGCAGGGGCAACCGGCCTGACTTGTCCGTCAAGCAATTGCCCAACCGAAACCAGCCATGAACCCGCGCTCGGAACGCATGACAAGCCACCCACAAACCTTGAAACATTCCCGGCAGGTACTCGATTTTATTCAGTCCCACGAAACTCGATTGCTGGAGTTCACTCGTGACCTCGTCGCCACTCCTAGTCCCACGCCGCCCGGGGATGAACGCGCCGTCGCCGCCCGCATTGTCAGTGAACTGGAAAAACTGAATCTCGGGAAACCGGAAGTTATCGCCGGTAAACCGGAACGCCCGAACTTGCTGGTGCGCCTGAGGACCGGCCGCGCTGGCCGGTCGTTGATTCTTAACGGGCACATCGACACCAAGCCCGCAGGCGAACTGGCCCGCTGGAAAACGCCGCCCTTCGAGCCGGTTATCCACAAGGGTAACCTCTACGGGTTGGGCTCTACCGACATGAAGGGCGCGGTCGCGGCCATGGTTTATGCCACGGCCGCTTTGGCCACCGTCCGCCCAGCCTGGGCGGGTGAACTGCAATTACTCCTCACGGCGGATGAAGAAGGCGGCAGCAGTTGGGGCGTCAAATATCTCGCGGAACAGGGTCATCTCAAAGCAGACGCGGCTTTGATTGGCGAGCCGTCGGGCATCCGCCGCGAACTGGAATCCGTGGACCTGGACAGCCGCGGGCTGCTTTGTGTGCGTTTTTGCGTTCACGGGGATCAGATGCACAGCAGCCTGAGCGATGAGTTCAAAGCCGTCAACGCGAGCGTGAAAGCGGCCGAATTGATCCTGAATTTCAAAAAACATTTTCAACGTCCGGGTATGACCGTAAACGCCGGCGTCACGCTGCAAGGTGGCGTGTATTTTGGAGTGGTTCCCGGAACGGCCGAATTCGGGTGCGACGTCCGGGTCCCGGTTGGCACACGGGAAGCCACCCTGCGCACCGAGGTGGAGGACTGGCTGCGCGATTGCCGACGGAAGGATGGGGACTTGCGCGCGGAAGCGGTCTGGGAAACGCCGCCTTCCATCTGGATCGCCCCAGTTCATTTTCCGACTGACCATCCGCTAGCCAGCTCGCTGGTTGAAGCGTGCCGTTTCATTCTGCCGGAGCCACCCGCCTTGGGGTGCTTCCCCGGGGCCACCGATGCGCCTTGGTTCGTGGCCGCCGGCATTCCGACCATTCCGGCCTTCGGTCCCGGACTCCTGCCGTTGGCCCATTCGCCAAATGAATGCGTGCGCGTGGCCAGCATTTTTGAATGTTCCCGAATTTACGCGCTTTGCGCTCTGGGTTATTTGGCGGACCCGCGGGCTTAAAACGCAGGCATCGCCCACTCGAAGCAGCACGAACGATGGGCGGGACGGTATCAGTAGCTGACCCGGTTTGACAGCGGGCAAGAACCTCTGCTGGCTGTTTTTTATTCACCAGAACATGCTGGTCGCCAAACCGCGTTCCTCCCTTCGAGGGCGCATCCCACGCCTCGACTTGGCACCGGACATCACCAATTGGCAGAACCTTCACCCAAGACCGACCTGCGCCCCCCACAAACTAAGCCGCCATCGCCGCCTCGGGTCGCGCGCTCCAAACTTGTTTTCCGCCCACAATCGTCATAATCGCCTTGCCTTTTAGCGGCCAGCCGTAGAACGGGTTGTTGGCGGACTTGCTCGCCGTGGCGCTCCGCTCGAAGACCCATTCGCAATCGGGATCCAAGACCGTCACATCCGCGTCCGCTCCGATGCTCAACGTGCCCTTCGCCAGATTGAGCAATCGCGCCGGGGCGACCGTGTATTTGCCTAGGAGGTCGGCGAGGCTGAGTCGCTTCGCGTGGTAAAGCTGCATGAGCGAGAGCGCCAGTTCCGTTTCCAGGCCGGTAATGCCGAAGGGCGCATAGTCGAATTCCACTTCCTTCTCGAAGTCGCAATGCGGCGCGTGGTCGCTGCACAGGATTTCAATCGTCCCATCCACCAGGCCGGCGAGGATGGCCTCACGATCCTGCGCGGAACGGAGCGGTGGATTCATTTTGAAATTCGTGTCATAGGCCGGCCACACCGGCAACTCCCCAAGGGCGCCCGGAACGCTGAACACTTGCTTGCCATCGGCGGCCCAAAATTTCTCGCTGCCCGCAATGGCGGAATCCGTCAGCGTGAAGTGATGCGGACATGCCTCGCCGGAAACCGGGACGCCGCGCCGCTTCGCCGCGCGGATCAAATCCACGCTACCTGCCGCGCTCAAATGCTGGCAATGCACACGCGCCCCCGTGAGTTCCGCCAGCAGGATGTTGCGCGCCACGATCATCTCTTCGCCCGCCGCCGGCCAGCCTTGCAGTCCGAGCGACGTGCTCCAACGGCCCTCGTGCATCACGCCTTCGGTCACAAGGGAGTAATCCTGGCAATGATCCATCACCGGCAGATCGAACATTTTGGCGTATTCGAGGGCACGGCGCATGAGCTCATTGTTTTGCACACAATGACCGTCGTCGGTAATCGCCACCACCCCGGCACGTTTGAGCGATCCGATGGGGGCGAGTTCTTCACCCGCGATATTCTTGGTGATGGCCCCGGCTACGAAAAGGTTCACCACGCCATCGCGCTTCGCGCGGTCGTGAATGAGCGCCACCGTGCCGGCGTTATCAATCGCGGGGGACGTGTTTGGCATGCAGACGAGGGAAGTGAATCCGCCGCGCGCGGCCGCCAGCGTGCCGGAGGCGATGTTTTCCTTGGCCGTCTGGCCCGGCTCGCGCAGGTGAACGTGCAAATCAATCAGGCCGGGGCAAACCACTAGTCCGCGCACGTCGATGCGTTCGGCGTCGGACGGGGTTTGCCGCGCAGCCTCCGTGCCGACTGCGGCGATCTTGCCGTTGCGAATCAGGAGATCGGCAATGGTATCCAGGCGGTTGGCGGGGTCAATTACTCGCCCGCCGGTGAGGAGCAGCGAATTCATCGGGCGCGAGCGTAGCGGTGGCGAATTGACAAGGCAAGTTTCCGCGGTAAGATTCGCGGCGTCCAGTGCGGGTGTAGTTCAATGGTAGAACGGCAGCCTTCCAAGCTGCATACGAGGGTTCGATTCCCT
>JADLHS010000378.1 GCA_020848635.1 Limisphaerales bacterium | reverse complement strand
ATGCTTCCCGAATCCATTACCGCGCTGATCGCCGCGTTGAGCAAACTGCCTGGCGTGGGGCCCCGCTCCGCCGAACGGATCGCGCTGCACCTCGTGCAGGCGGAAGCCGGCGGGGTGCAACAACTGGCGGAGGTAATTCTGCGGGCCCGCGAACGGATTCAGTTTTGCATGACGTGCGGCGCCCTGACGGAAAAGTCCCCCTGCTCCATCTGCGAGGACGCCCGCCGCGATGGGGCACTGATCTGTGTCGTCGAACGCGCCGTGGACATCTTGAGCGTGGAAAAATCCGGCACCTTTCGCGGCAAATTTCACGTCCTCGGTGGCAAGATCTCCCCGCTCGACGGGGTGGACCCGGACGATCTGCGCATCGCGGAACTGGAACACCGCCTCGCCCACGAGCCCATCCAGGAAGTGATCATCGCGCTGGGCACGGATGTGGAAGGCGACGCCACCAGTTTTTACCTGGCGAAGCGGCTTGCGCGCGCCGGGTTGAAAATCTCCCGGATCGCCCACGGCCTGCCCGCCGGCAGCGGGTTGGAGTATGCGGACGAATTGACGTTGAGCCGCGCGCTGGAAGGACGCCGGGAAATGGCGTGACGGGTTGGATGTCCAGCCAATGCACCGCTGGCGGCGGTGTGCATGTCACGGCCCCGAGTCAGCGCGCGGGCTGCACACTCTGGGCCTTGACCGGCTTATCCTTGGCCCCGGCGCGCCCCCGGGACTTGTTCAGCCGCCACATCACCCCGGCAACGCCGATGACGAGGATCAGCCCGCAAACCATGGTCAACATCCGCATCCGGGCGCGCAGGCGTTTCTCCGAATGCAGCGACATGGGAAAAAAGATTTTGCCAATTATGTATCGCATGGTGTTTTCTCGGGCCCAGGGCAAACTAGGCCATGTGCTTCCATGGAAGCAAGTCCGTTACAAAATACATTAGCCAACAATTCTCAACGCCGGTCGCCGGCGCGTTACCTTTGATGCAAAACCCATCCCGCAACGGAAGCGTTCTGACGAAACCCGCCATCGTCGTATTCGATTTGGGCAAAGTGCTTTTGGACTTCGATTATGCCATTGCCGGCCGCCGCATCGCCGCCCAGGCGAACCTGCCCGCCGCTGAAGTCCAGAAATTTCTCAATCAATCTCCGCTGCTGCATCGTTACGAAACCGGGCCGATGACCCGGCAGGAGTTTTTTGAGGAAGTGCGTCAGTTTACCGGTTTTCGCGGCAGCCTGGCCGAGTTCAGCGGCTTCTTCGCGGACATCTTCAGCGAAATGCCGCCGATGATCGCGCTGCACGCCGCGCTTCGGCGCCAAGGCATTCCGACCTATATTTTTTCCAATACCAACGACCTCGCCATGGAGCATATCCGCCGGAACTTCCCGTTTTTTGCCAAGTTTGACGGCTATATTCTGTCCTACGAAGTCCGCTCGATGAAGCCGGACGCGCGCATCTACGAGGCGCTCGAGGCCATGACGGGCAAGCGCGGCGCGGAAATTCTTTATCTCGACGACCGGCCGGAAAACGTGGAAGCCGGGGCCGCCCGCGGCTGGCAGGTGATCCTGCAGACGGATCCGGCGAAATCCCGTGCGGCCATCGCGCAGCTTGGCTTGCTGGCGCCCGCCTAGTCCACCGCCCCGGCCATGAGCAAACCGGTCAAATCTCACTGGGACTTCGGGGAATTGTTTCCCACGGAGGCAACCCGCCGGGTGCTGTCGGTGAGTGAACTCACGACGCAGGTCAAGCGCTTGCTCGAAAAACAGGTCGGCTCGATCTGGGTGAGTGGTGAAATCACGAATCTGCGGGCGCAAAGCTCCGGCCACATTTACTTCACGCTCAAGGATGCCGCCGCGCAATTGAGCTGCGTCCTGTTTCGGAAGGCGTCGGTGCCGCATCGCGAATTGCTGCAGGACGGCCTGAAGGTTTTGGTGCACGGCGAGGTGACGGTCTATGAGGCGCGCGGGCAGTATCAACTGCTGGTGCAGGCGGTCGAGTTGCAGGGCGTGGGCGCGCTCCAGCTCAAGTTCGAGCAACTCAAGCAAAGGCTGGGCGCCGAGGGCCTGTTCGCGCCCGAACGAAAACGGCCTTTGCCCGCTTATCCCCAACGCATCGGCCTGGTCACTTCGCCGACGGGCGCGGCCATTCGGGATGTGCTGCATGTGGTGCAACGCCGCCACCCCGGCCTGGAAATCATTCTCGTTCCCTGTCGGGTGCAAGGTGATGGCGCGGCGGTGGAAATTGCCCGGGCCATTCAGTTGCTGAACGAGTTTAATTCCGTCCTTTGCCCTCCGCCCCCCGCCTTGGACCTGATTCTCCTCACGCGCGGCGGCGGCAGCTTGGAAGATCTCTGGGCTTTCAACGAGGAAGCCGTGGCGCGGGCAATCTTCGAATCGGCGATTCCTTTGGTGTCGGCGGTGGGGCACGAGATTGACTTCACCATCGCGGATTTCGTGGCGGACCTCCGCGCGGCGACGCCCAGCGCGGCGGCGGAAATCATCACGGAAGGCATGTTCGCCAGCCGTCAGTTTGTCGCGGAAGCCGCCGCGGTGATGAACTTCCGCATCCGGCAGCGGCTTGCGCGGGAACAGGCGGATTTTCAAAGCGTGACGCAACGGCTGCGGCGGGCCCATCCGCGTCGGCGGGTGGACGAACTGACGCAGCGGCTGGATGAGTTGCAGAGCGCCTTGCTCCGTTCAGCCCGGCAGGGAGTGCGCGGGCCGAGGGTGGCCTGGCAGAATCTGGCGACGCGGCTGTTGCGGGTGCGTCCGGGGCCCTTGCTGAAGCAGCGGCGCGAGCGTTTGCACCTGGCGGCGCGGCAGTTGCGGGAACTCGGGCGGCATCAACTGGCCAATGCCAGAAATCATTTTGCCACCCAGGCGGCCCGGCTGCGGTTGCTGGGGCCGGAGCAGGT
>JADLHS010000377.1 GCA_020848635.1 Limisphaerales bacterium | reverse complement strand
CGTTGAAGATCTCCGCCTGCACCACCTTCCGACCTTTGCCGAGCGAATCCTTAAGCGTGCCGGCCATCGCGGCCACGCGCCGGTCGTAAGTGCCGAGCCGTTCGCGCAGGCGTTCCACCGACCGCGTCTCGAAGAACTCGCCTTCGTCCGTCACCTTCACCTCTACGCCAAAGTCGCGCCACAAATCCAACACGCTGATGACGCGTCGATGGCACGACAGAAAATGTTCCCAACCGTGCTGCGCCGCGTACTGGGTTTTGCACGCGACGGTCAGCTTCCAGTGCGGGCTACTCCGATACCGACACAATCCAATCTCCGCCGGTTCTGATCCAGCGCGGGGCAACACCATCACGCTCCAGCCCAATTTCGCCGGAATGAAATCGCCCGTGGTATCGCCGTTGGGAAGCTTGCGAAGTTTGATTTCATCCGGCCCGCCGCGTTTTGGCCCGAGCACTTTCTCGCAGCTAATCTTTTGGGCAAACGCCTTCGTGCGCGCGGCCAGTTCCTTCACCACGGTGTCGGAAATTTCCCGCTGCGTGGAAAGCGTCCAGTGAATGGTCAGGCCCATTCGCTGTTTGTAGCAATTGAACGAAGCTCGCTCAAGCCCGCCGTTCCGGGAGCAGATGAACAATGGTGTTCACGCTCGCCCTCATCCCGGCGTGGACTCGTTCGCTCCCGCTCTCTCGGCCCTGCGGGCCTCCGGCTGCGCCGGATTCCTTTCGTCGCTTCCCAAGCAACTCAAGTCGGGCAAAATGGTTTGCCGCAGGAAGTGACGGCAACAACGGCGCGCCGTTAAACTTTGCGATTTCGTATTCGTTCGGCTCGCGGACGTCAATGACCCTGATGCCGAGGCCCGGGTTGTCGAGCACGCTTATCCTTCGATTCCTAGCAACTACTACCAACCGCTCAACCCTTGTCTGTCTGCGGCCAACTGATAGGGTTCTCAGAGCTATGAAAAGGGCCCCCCCCTCTCGAGCTTCAACCGCACGGCTTTTGCTATTGTGGCCATTCGTTCCGGGAACGCGCAAACACCCACCGACGCCGCTTACGCCAACCAGTTCGCGATTATCCCAATGGATCAACGCTATGCTGTGGCCAGCAGACAATATCAGGGCGACGGTTTGTCCGTCAGCACGGCTCCGAGAAGTTTTACCGTTTGAGTGAGTAATTCATCCTGAAAGCAATTCACCGGGGACAAAATCATGAACCACATCACTAACAAATCCGTTCGCCAGTCGTTAAGATTAGGCCTCGTGTGCCTGATGGCCAACCTGTTCAACGTCCCGGAGGTCCCAGCTGGCGTAAACATCCAGCTTGAAATCGATTACAACTCGGGAGGCAACTCTTCCTATTATCTTTGTTTCCCCGTGCTCAGCACCAACGCCTTAGGCGCTTGGCCCGCGCACACCGGCTGTTTTGTCTGGTCCTCATCCTCCACCAGCAACTCAGGTGCTTATGGACATCTGCTTCCAGACGGGACCGCCCCTTTTTCTGGGGCTGGTTATGGCGATTACGATTCACTAATCGCTGACATCACAAACCTGTGGACGCTGGTCATCACAAACACAACCGCCAGCACGACGTACCATTTCGCGTTCGCGAATTTCACCAGCAATTCGTTTCCGAAAGTTTCAATGCTTTTTCCGACCGAAGGCGCCGTGGACGTGCCGCCGCTCCCGACTTTCATCTGGATCGGCCCGACCAGTAATTACAATCTGAACGTTCAAGAGAGCGATTCCTTCGGGTTCGGCGAACAGGCCGATCTGCCAGTGGATCAAACCAACTGGACGAGTCCCTCGGCTCTTGCTTTTGGAAGCAATTACACTTTTTCGGTGTCCTACGGTCGCGATGGCAGTGCCGACGTGATTGCCTCGACGCCCACAAACAGTCTGGCCCAGACGGTCCTGGGGTGGTCATCCACCGTGGCGATGTACACCTACTCCAGCGCCAATTTCACAGTGACGAATTCACCACTTTCAACTTTTGGCGACGCCGTGAACACTTCCAATCTGGTCTGGACCACCGGCGGCGATGCGAGTTGGTTCATGGAATCCACCAACACTCACGACAGCGTGGCGGCGGTGCAGAGCGGCGTTGTTGCTGATTATCAGCAGAGCTGGATTCGAACCGCGGTCACCGGCCCAGGCACTTTGACCTTCTGGTGGCAGGTATCCAGTGAAGACGGTTTTGACTTCCTGGAATTCGACCTTGACGGAAATCCGCAGGACACCCTATCGGGAACCGGGCTAGGCTGGGAACAGAAGACTTATTCCATCCCTTCAGGAGCGCACACCTTGCAATGGCTCTACTCCAAGGATTCCGGCGGCTCCGACGGGCTGGACGCCGGCTTCCTCGACGAGGTCGGTTATGCACCCACTCTCACTGCCAGCCTGCTCGTCACCGCCTCTCCGTTAACCGGCCTGACCCCGCTGACGGTTCAGTTCACCAGCCCAGGCGTGGATAGTGCCGGCAGTGCCGTAACCAATTGGAACTGGAATTTTGGCGACGGGGCGACCAGCACAGCGCAAAGTCCTTCGCACATTTACACGAATGTTGGTGGATTTTGGCCCAGCCTTGAAGCCTACAGCACCTTCGGCGCATTGCCGCTTTCCGTTACCGGCCTGGCCCCAATCATCGTCACCAATTTCACGCTTATCGTCACCGCCAGTCCCCAGTTCGGCCCGCTGCCGCTGGTCGTTCAGTTCACCAGTCCAAGCGTGGACAGCGGAGGCAACACCGTGACCAATTGGAACTGGAATTTTGGCGACGGGACCACCAACACAACGCAAAATCCATCGCACGTTTACACCAGGGCTGGTTCTTTTGCGGCCAGCCTGGGGGCCCGGAGTACTCATGGCGCATGGCCCCTTGACGTCACGGGTCTTGGCGCAATCACCGTCACCAACACCCCCAACCCGGCCTTCCGAACCCTCTATAGCTTCACCCCGGCCTTTGGTTCGGGTCCGAATGGCGGTTTGGTTTTATCGGGCAACACTTTGTATGGGACGACATCGTCCGGGGGCACCTCCAATTGGGGAACGCTGTTTGCCATCAATACCAGCGGTTCAGGATTCACCAATCTATACAACTTTAACTATGATGTGACCAGTGGAGCGAGACCCAACGGAGTGGTTTTATCCGGCAGCACCCTGTATGGGCCGACCGATTTCGGCGGCACTCGCGGCGGGGGCACCGTGTACGCCATCAGCACGAATGGCACGGGCTATACCAACCTATATTATATAAATTTCAACGTGGACCCCTTCAGTCCTAGTGGGCCACAAGCTCCTTTGGCTTTAGCAGGCAGCAATCTCTATGGGGCGACATGGTTTGGTGGCTATTACAACAAAGGCACGGTGTTTTCCGTCGCCACCAATGGCGCCAGCAGTGGGATCGTGCATAGTTTCACCCCGCCTACCTATAGCCCTTATGCGGTCAACTACGACGGAATTATTCCCGCCGCCGGAATGATTTACTCGGGCGGCACCGTGTATGGGACGGCGGAGCAAGGCGGCTATACCAGCGGCGGCACGGTGTTCGCCTTCGAAACCAGCAACCCTGGTAGTTTTAGGATTCTGCATTATTTCACGTCCTCCATTGCCGTAACCAACAACGATGGCGCCAACCCATGGGCGCGATTGCTTTTGTCCGGCAGGACCCTGTATGGGACAACCTTGGGCGGTGGCAGCACGGGCAATGGCGTGGTGTTTGCCGTCAACACCAATGGTTCGGGTTTTACCAACCTGCACAGTTTCACCGGCGGCAAAGGCGGGGCGACTCCGCATGCCGGATTGGTGCTATCGGGCAACACCCTCTACGGGACCACCTCCGCGGGCGGCACCTCGGACTACGGCACGCTGTTTGCCATCAACACGGATGGTTCTGGCTTCACCACCCTGTATAGTTTCACGGGCGGCGACGACGGAGCCAATCCGCAGGCAGATTTGATTTTGTCCGGCAACACCCTGTATGGGATGGCCAGTGCCGGCGGCAGTTCGGGCAACGGCACCCTGTTCAGCTTCACACTCTCTGGGCTGCGGCTGACCATCACGCCAGCCGGAACGAATGTCATTTTAACTTGGTCACCCAGCGCTACCGGTTACGCGCTGCAATCAACCACTAATCTCGGCGCGGCGGCGGTCTGGAACTCCGTTTCGCCCTTGCCGGTCATCGTCAACGGGCTGAACACCGTGACCAATCCCATCTCGGCCTCGCAGAAGTTTTATCGGTTAAGTCAGTAATCCAACCTGAAGAGCCCTCCTACGGAGACAAACCCATGAACAACATCCCAATTAAATCCGCTCGCCATTCATTAAGACTCGGCCTCTTGTGTCTGATCGCACTTTCATTCGGCCTCCCCGCCGCCCATGCCGGGTTGACCTTCGAGTTGCGTATGTACCGCAACGACCAAGGCCAAACCTACCAGTTTTATTCGCCGTTGAGCACCAACTCGACCGCGCCCGACGCGCCGTTGGGCACGTACATTATTAACTCGCCGCAATGGCCGACCGGCGGATCCACACGATCGTTTGAACTGACCACCAACGGCCTCACCACGACTGCCGGCCAGGAACATTGGACGTACCACGACTTCGACACCGTGATGCAAGAAATAACCAACGGCACCTGGACCATTCTTTTCACGAACGCCACCACGACCAATCTCTTCACCTTCACGGTGAGCGCCCCCACCATGACCAGCAACATGCTTCCGGCAACGATCATCACCTACCCGTCCAATGGTGCGCTCCTTCTGACGAATCACCCCACTTTCACCTGGCAGGGGCCCGGCTGGCCTGTCGAGGGCTACGCGTACGTCGTGTACAGTGACTGGTCTCTAATACAGTATGTGAGTCTCCCGTCATCCCATAATGATTGGACCATTTCCACGCCCATTCCCGATGGCATTGACTACAACCTGAACCTGGGATACGTCACAAACAATGCGACACCTGTTTTCGTGGCCGCCACTCCGCTCAACACCAACTCCTCCCACCAGCCGATCTCCGGATGGATTTCCACTTCGACCTTTGAAACCAGCGCGTCAGTGTCCTTTGCGGTCACCAATACCGTCAACCCGGGCGGCGCCCATACCTTGGTGGCGCACTACGCCTTCGACGACAGCGGCAACCTTGGCCAGGACACTTCGGGCCATGACAACTACATGAATGGCAGTAGTTGGTGGGGATCGCCGACGCATCAGTTCGACACCGATGCGGAAGCGGGCGGTGGTGCCGTGCAGTTTTTCGGCACAAGCGCAATGACCCCGGGCGACTTGCCCCGTACCAATTGGAACCTGACGCTGGCTGGCAGTTTCTCCGTATCCGCCTGGGTAAAGACCACCGCTTCGCGAGGCTATGACGACGATGACGCCCTTTACGGGGCCACCATATTCTGGACCTACAATGACCACGGCAACACCAACGACACGATCCCGCTCGCCATCACCGGCAGCAAGGCCGCATTCATGACGCGAGATCACCTCGGCAATTCCATGACGCTGCACTCCGGAGCCAGTGTCAACGATGGCAATTACCACATGATCACGGTCACCCGTAACCAATCCACCGGCGAGAAGAAAATCTATGTGGATGGGAATTTGGAAGCCTCCGAAACCGGCACGACCGACCCGCTCAATGGCAATGACTACTGGCTTTCCATCGGCGGCTCCTCATCCTCCAGTTACACCGGCCTGCTCGATGATGTGCAACTTTATTCCGGGGTTCTCTCCGCGAGCGCGGTGGCCGGCATCTATAACAGCCCCGGCTCGACCGCGCCCGATGTGGCTGGCGGTATCTCTCTGGGCGATGCGTTGAATGCGCCTGAGTTGGCCTGGACGACCACTGGGGATGCGGCTTGGTTTGGCCAAACCAACAACACCCACGACGGCGTGTCGGCGGCGCAGAGCGGCAGCGTGACCGGCAGTCAATCCTCCACCCTCTCCACCACCGTCACCGGCCCGGGAACGCTTACATTCTATTGGTCCAGCCTCGCCGAAGATCCCAACGGTGCGTTCTTTTACGAATTCTACATAGACGGCGATTATGTCTATGATATCTACGGTGATTGGTCGTGGACTCAGGATGGCTCCCACACCATTGCCGCCGGCCAGCACACCTTGCGCTGGACGGTCTATGCCAGTGACGACACGGATCCCAATCAGGCCGGATTCTTGGATCAGGTCACCTATGTCCCCGACCTGACTCCAATCATCACCTTGAATCCGTTCAACCAGACCAACTATCCCGGCTACAACGCTGCGTTGCTGGCGGCGGCAACCAACAGCTCATCCATCACCTGGCAATGGTTCAAAGTGGGCAGCGCCAGTCCCATACCCAACGCAACCAACGCGCTCTACATTCCGACCAATTCCGGCACGGCGGGCGTCGCGGGAAGTTACTATGCCGTCGCCAGCGCTCCCGCCGGCTCGGCCAACACAGCCACCGCATCGGTTAGTTTCGTCAGCGCGCCACTTCCGCCCGCCTGGGCGCACGCCTTGAAGTCTCCCTTCGGCCCGGTGGATGGCTCCGTTTTTAACAAGGATTATTATCTCGGTTGCGCAGTGGATCCGGCGGGAGACATTTACGTCGCCGCCCAGTATTTCGGAAACATGAATGTCCGCACCAACGGCAATGTTGAGAACATCCTCACTGCTCCTGGAAGTTATGGTGCCGCGCTGGTCAAACACTCCGCCAGTGGCAACGCGCTCTGGGCCGTCGGCCTGACCAACAACCAGACAGGCAACAGCTATGGCATGACGGTGGCTGTGGCTCCAGGAAACGGTGCTTACCTCGCATCCCAAATCGGCGGCACCAACTGGCTTGGCACCAACAGATTCGTGGAGACCGCCGGCAGTTCACTTTTGCTTTCCCGTTTTGACTCCAGCGGCAGCAACGTCTGGTCAAAACTCATCGGCGGGACCAATTCTGTCCGGACGAGTTACAACCTGCTGGTTGCCGATGATTCCGGCAATGTCACCCTGGGCGGCAGCATGTCGGGAACCGTCAGCTTCGGCGGCACCAATCTTTCCGCTCCTGCCGGAGGCGGATTCATCGTGCAGTTCGACGCCACCGGCGCGGTTCGGTGGGCGCAGACCGTTCCTGATTACACTTCCGGCCTCGCTGACGGCAGCGGCCTGCTTTATGTCAGCCTGCAATCCACGGTTTCTGACGGCGTCACCAACGTCAGCATTGGCAGCCTCTCCAACGTCACCGACCGCGCCTGGGCGGTCGCTTGTCTGAACGCGTCGAACGGCAAGCCGCTTTGGTTGCGCGGCGTGGGCCACCAATACGGCGCAAATTCCGCCGGATTGACTATTGATTGGCCGTTGATTTCCGTGTCGGGTTCGAATGTGTTCCTTACCGCCAATACTTTTGGCTCTTCAGTGGTGTTCGGCGGTCTTTCCGTTCCACTGCCCGGTGGGCGCGGACAATATTTCGCCCGTTACGACACTAACGGCACTCCCTGGGCAGCCAACGGGTTCGGTAGTCCGACAACCATGCTGTGGGCTTCGGGTGCCAACGCCTCCGGTGTTTACGTCACCGGCGACTTCAACAGCTACTCCCAGTTCGGCAGTCTTCTCATTGCGGCACCGGCGTTTACCACCAACGACCTTGACTTTACGTATAACGGATTTGACTACATTTACTTCACCCAGCCTCTGGTCGCCAAGTTTGACCTCAACGGCAACCCGCTCTGGGCGCGCAACGGAGTGTCTTCCGCTTTCGCCAACTTCCGCGGCATCGCCACCACCTCCGACGGCGTCTGGGCCAGCGGCTTCCTGAAAATCCGCGATCTCTCCAGCCCCGCGCAATTCGGCACCAACTTCGTTTCCAGCGACCTCTACGTCCCGGGCGGCGGCGGCCCCTCGCCGATCATCTTCACCCAGGCGGGCATGATTGCCAAAATTGCCGACGCATCAACCGCGACGCCGGTCACCCTGCTCAGTCCACAGATCATCGGCTTGAACTTCCAGTTCCAATTCCTGTCGCAAGCCGGGTTCAACCACAGCATCCTGTATCGGACGAACCTCGTCGCGGGCGACTGGCAGACCAATTCAGCCATCGCTGGCGACGGCACGTTGATGACCATCAAGGTGCCGCTGTCGGTTTTCGACCTGTCCAAACAAGGTTTCATTCGCGTCTCGACCCACTGAACGAATTTGACGCAATCACGGGCCAGATTGAAACACTCAACGCAGCCGCTCTCGGAACTTTAGTGAGCCGCAGCCTTTCCGCGCGTTGGTTTCGGGCGGCAAGGATGCATGCCCTCTACGGCGGGTTCGGATGCCCGCCGCCATGTTCAATACCGCGGCACTTTGGCATCAATCTCCTCGCTCCAGGCGGTGATGCAATGTAAAGCCGCGAGGCGGCCACGCCGCTTTTCGCGGCCTTTGCACTCAGTAGCGCGGAACATTGCGGTCAATTTCATCCGACCACGCCGTGATGCCGCCTTTGACGCTCTTGAGATATTTGAAGCCTTGTTGCCGCAGGAAGTTCAGCGCCTTCAACGAACGCACGCCAGCTTTGCAGTGCAGATAGTATTGCTGGTTCGGATCGAGTTCCGTGAAGCGCTCGTTGATCTGGCTCAACGGCAGCAACGGCACGCCGTCCACTTTCGCGATCTCGTATTCGTCGGCTTCGCGCACGT
>JADLHS010000685.1 GCA_020848635.1 Limisphaerales bacterium | reverse complement strand
CTGCTGGTAATTCAAGCCATCGGTGGCGCCAATGCGGGCCAGGAAATAAATGTTACCGCCCAAAGCCATGCAGCGATTCAGGTCACGTGCAATGACGGCTTGTTTCTGATCTTCGGTCAGGTCCCATTCATCCAGATAGGTGCGCTCGTTTGCTTTGAAACGCACGCGGTTCTCGGGCTTCATCAGCGACACACAAAGCTGGTTTAGGTGGTAGCCCTTGCGGCTTTGTTCGGCATCGAAAATCAATGTGCCGGGAACATCTTTATAAGGTTTGTCAAGTGCCATGACGGCTCCTTCTCAGTGGTAACTCAAGATTAAATACGTCAAAACAAATTGGGCTGTAGCCCTTATTTAATATGGGGTAGCCACTATGAATTCCAGTACAAGCGGTTGGGGTTGTCGACCAGCAGCTTGTGCTGCAGCTGGTGCGTTGGGGCGATCTGGGGGATGAAGTCCACCAGCAAACCGTCATCTGGCATGTGGTCTTTCAAATTCGGGTGCGGCCAGTCGGTTCCCCACAACACACGGTCCGAAAACTCTTCGACGATGGCCCTGGCAAACGGGACTACGTCGCGGTACGCATTCTGCTCACCGTTCAAAGCCTTCGGGCCGGTCACACTCAGACGCTCGGGGCAACTCACCTTGCTCCACACGTTGGTGTGCGCGCGCATGAACTTCTGAAACAGTGCAAATTGCTGACCGTCCACCGGCAAGGCCACATCCGGGCGGCCCATGTGGTCAACCACCACGGTGGTGGGCAGTGCCGTAAAAAAGTCCCACAACTCAGGCAGGTCCACGGCTTCAAAGTAAATCACCACATGCCAGCCCAGGGCCTTAATGCGGGCGGCAATCTCCATCAACTCGTCCTTCGGCGTGAAGTCCACCAGACGTTTGACAAAGTTGAAGCGCACACCACGTACCCCTGCGTCGTGCATGGCTCGCAGCTCGGCATCACTCACGCTGCGCTTGACAGTCGCCACACCGCGCGCCTTGCCTTTGCTATGAACCAGCGCATCGACCAAGGCACGGTTGTCGGCTCCGTGGCAGGTGGCCTGCACGATCACGTTTTTCTCAAAACCCAGGTGGTCACGCAGGGCAAACAGCTGGGCTTTGGATGCATCACACG
>JADLHS010000376.1 GCA_020848635.1 Limisphaerales bacterium | reverse complement strand
GCCCAGTTTAAGGCGATGAAGGAGGCGGTGACCAACGAACGCAAACTATGGAAGATCATCCAGGAGATGGAGCGCGTTTCCCGCCGGATCATCTTCATCTCCGCGCCCGACACCCGGAGGCGCAAGCGTCTCTCCAAGAAAGTTTTGGGCCTTAACTAACCGCCATTCGGATCAGACCCCTTCCATTCGCGATCGTGACTTATTTCGTCTGGGCAAAGAGCATGAACAGCCGCGGGCCACGCGGAGTGGTCAGGGCATACTGTTGTTCTTGGGGGCCATGGGGGATGGCCAGACCGTCGCAGTTCTTGTCCTGGGCGGGCAGGCCATCCACGAGCAGCATGTAGTGATGCGTGCGGTGACCGGCGATTTCCGATAGGGTCGCTTCCCACGAGTCCCGCCCGCTGGCGCGTGCCAGCGGCACGCGTTGCCACTCGGTGAACGAGCCGATGATTTCCACCGTCTTCGGTTCGACCGTCTGGCCTGCAGGCAACTGCCAGCGGAAAACTTTGGCGTAGGTGGGTTTTCGCTCAGCGTCTTCGCGGAGGAGGGCGGGCGGCTTGGTCGTTGCTTCCCGGACCCGCGGGGTTGACGGAGCCTGAGCACCCCGCGGCGTTAAATCATTCAAACGATGCAACATAATCTGGTTTTCCAACCGGGCAAAATAGATGCGGGATTGGCCCAATGCAAATTTTTTGACGGGCCACCGAAATACGACGGAATTTTTTCGTTCTTGAGCTCATGGCCCGTTCTGGCGGTCGCAGCAAAGTGTTGACTTGTGGCGGGGCTTGACCGCATAATGTTCCCGGAAAATGTTTATGCACAGACATGCTTGCGGTTCGCGCTCTGCCATTGCCCGGAGGACCGGTTTGCCCATGACGGCTTTGTTGGTGATGGTATTTACCGCCGCAGCGGGTGATAACCTCAACTCCAGTCCGCGAGATTGGAGCAAACGTCAACTTGCGCTGGCGGAAGCACTCGATCTGGCGCTGCAGCAGAACGGTGCCATTCTCAAAGGCAAGAATGATCTCGAAGCGGCGTACGGCATTGTGGTGCAGACGCGCGCCATCGCTTTGCCGAAGGTTAGAATCGGGGGCCAGTTTCAAGCCATTGCGGAGAACGCAGTGGATACGCCGGCGGGTAGCACCATCTCGTTCGGCACCGACAAGAATTGGACGACGGAGATTCGCCTCGTGCAATCCATCTACGAAGGCGGGCGCATCAACTCGGCGCTCCGTTCAGCGAAACTGACCCAGGAGCAGGCGTTGCTTCAATATCAGGCCGTGGTGGCGGACACTTTGCTGGCGGTGCGGGTTAATTACTACGATATCCTGCTCGCCGCGCAACAGATCGTGGTGCGCGAAGCCTCGGTCAATTTGCTGCAGCGCGAGTTGGACGACCAGCAACGCCGCTTTGATGCCGGCACGGTGCCCCGTTTCAACGTGCTGCGCGCGGAAGTCGCCGTGGCCAATGCCCGCCCACAATTGATCCGTGCCCGCAATGCGGAGCGGGTGGCCAAGAATAAACTCGTGGACTTGCTCGGTTACAATCTCCCGCGTTCCGTGGGGGAGGATGTGCCCGTGCAGTTGACCGACAAACTTGATGCGGCCCCGTACGAAATTGATCTTTCCGTTGCCATTGGTCAGGCATTGGAAAAGCGTCCGGAACTCGGCGCGTTGCGCAAGGCCGAGGCGTTACGGGCCGAGGGCATTGTGAATGCCAGTGCCGGTTACAAGCCCAGCGTTCAAGTGTTCGGCGGCTATGGGGACCGCAATTCCTCCTTCAGCTCGGACCTGACCACGGAACGACACGGCTGGTTGGCGGGCGCCCAGTTGACCTGGGATGTATTTGACGGTCTGCTAACCCGCGGTAAAGTCATGGAGGCCAAGGCCGTTCATTCGAAGTCCCAGACCGAGCTTGCCGACACTACCCGCCGGATTGAACTTGAAGTGCGCACGGCCTATTCGGATTTCATCGAGGCCCGCGAGGTGTTGGAGTCGCAAAAGAAAGTTCAGGAACAGGCTGAGGAATCGTTGCGGTTGGCCAAGGCCCGAACCGACGCTGGCACTGGCACCCAACTCGACGTGCTCGATGCGGAAACCGCTCTCACCGAGGCGCGCACAACCCAATCCCTGGCACTGCGTGATTATGCCGTCGCGGTGGCCCGGCTTGAGCGTGCCATGGGCGCGATGGCTGCTGCTCCGGCTCAGTAAGCAACGCGCGCGATGTGACCACGGTGCGACGAGATCGCCCGAATATGCTCTCAGCCTTCCTCCCGTTGCCTTAGAATCCCCACATGAAAGCTATTCAGCTTATCACTTGCGGCACGCCCGGTAAATTCGAGTTGCGCGAATTGCCCGAGCCGCAACCCGGATCGGGAGAAGTAATCGTCGAGGTCAAAGCTTGCGGACTGAATCACCTCGATCTCTGGCTCGAAAGCGGCGGACTGCCGATGCCGGTTCCCCTGCCGCGGACGCCCGGCTGTGAGGTGGCGGGGGTTGTATGCGCCGTTGGCGCCGGAGTGGGGGAATGGAAACTCGGCGATGCCGTTGCGGTGCAGTCCAACCTGTTCTGTGGCGAGTGCGAATTCTGTCAGCGGGGCGATGAATCCCTCTGTCTGCGCGGCGAATTGCTCGGGATTGGGCGCGACGGCGGGTTTGCCGATAGAGTGATGGTGCCGGCACGGGTGCTTTTGCGCCTGCCCGCCGGGGTAGATTTCGCCACCTCCGCCGCGCTCACCCTCGCGGGCAGCACCGCCATGCACATGCTCACCAATCGGGCGCAGATTCGTGCCGGCGACTGGGTGCTGGCCATTGGTGGTGCGAGCGGCGTTGGCTCGGCGGCGATTCAGATTGCCAAACAACTCGGGGCGCGGGTTATCAGCACCGGTTCGACGGAAGCAAAGCGGAGGCTCGCGAAGGACCTTGGTGCGGAATTTGTGGTGGACGTCACCCAGACCCATTGGCCCGTTGAAGTCCGCAAGCTCACGAACAAGCGCGGCGTGGATGTGATCGTCGAGCACGTCGGCGGCGACGTGTTGCCAAAATGTTTCGATTGTCTGGCGCGCGGCGGAACGATTGTCACCTGTGGCGCCACGGCGGGGCGCGACGTGGCGCTCAACCTCTGGCCAATTTTCGTAAAGGAACAGCGGCTCATCGGAAGCTACGGGCGCAACCGGGCGGATTTTCGTGCCACCCTCGACTGGGCGGCGGCTGGAAAACTCAAACCCGTGATAGATGCGTGCTTCCCGCTCGACCAAACCCCCGCCGCCTTCGTCAAGCTTCGTTCGCGAACGGTGCTGGGCAAAGTATTGATCAAACCGTGATGGCAACGCCGAGCACTGCCTTGGCGCGGACGAATTGCCTGCAGTTGGCCGAGCGCAACAGGCCGGCGCTTCCACTTTGCACTTGCCAACCTGCGCTTTGCGATGCAAAGACACTGCATGGAAACGAACTGGGCGGCGGAACATCTGCAAATCATCCGCACCTTGATGGAGCGCTCCGCGCTTTACCGCCGTGCGCTCGCGCCGATCATGATCTTCGCCGGATTGATTGGCATTGGCGCCGCCGTTGCGGGTGCGGTTCTTGGCATCAAGACCCAAACTGAATTTACTGGTTATTGGATGAGCGTGGCGCTGGCGGGCGTGGCGGGCGCATTTTTGCTCGTGCGCCGACAGGCGCTCAAAAAGAACGAACCGTTCTGGTCGCCACCTGCCCGGCGCGTTGCCCAAGCGTTGTTGCCTCCGCTCACGGCTGGATTGTTGTTGGGGGTGCTGGTTTTTATTGTGTGGTCGCGACCAGCGGTGGTTGCGGCACCCAATGACATGCGGGACGACGCCGGCGATTTGCTTTGGTTGCCGGCATTGTGGGCCGTGTTCTATGGGTGCGCGTTGCACGCCGCCGGATTCTTCACGTTGCGTGGGTTAAGGTTGTTTGGCTGGCTTTTCATAGCTGCCGGCAATTTGATCCTGCTGTTCCTGTTTATCCCCCGGGAGTTCCCGGAGCTTGCGTGGCAAAACAGTCACTACCTGATGGGCTTTCTTTTTGGTTTCCTCCAGTTGGCTTATGGCGTTTACCTCTACGTGACCGAGAAACGTGATCTGTGAACCCCGAACCCTTTCTTCAGCTCGACCGGGTCATTCACGAGAAGGGGCGGCTGGCCATCATGTCCATGCTCGCCGCCACGCCGGAGCTCTCCTTTACCGAGTTGCGTGACACCTTGGCTATGACGGACGGCAATCTCGTCTCGCACATGCGCACGTTGCAGGAGGCCGGCTATGTGGCGACCAGCAAGTCCATCGCGAACAACCGCCCGCTCACGACTTGTTCCTTGACGGCGGCAGGTAAGAAAGCTTTCACAGATTACATCAATCTGCTGGAGCAAATCCTCGCGCAAACCCGGCGCATGTAAACGGCGCCGGTTAGGCAATGACCGGTGCTGTCACGCGATTCACCCGCAGTCCTATCGTTTCGTGAGCCGACTGGAAGGAAAGAATTCCCTGCTGGGCGGTCACGCCGGAGTAAGGATCATTCGTCGTCAGAAGATTTCCGTCCACGTCGAGAAAATCGCACAACTCGGCCAGATGCGCGGCGGCGCTGATCAGGACACTCGTCTCGATCATGCAGCCGATCATTGTTTTCAACCCGCTGGCGCGGGCGGCTTTCAAGGCTT
>JADLHS010000375.1 GCA_020848635.1 Limisphaerales bacterium | reverse complement strand
TCGGGGGTCACGCAATTGGCCCAGTTCGCACGAAGTCAGCGACTTGTCGCACGGTCAATTCGCAGGCGACATAACGCCCACCCTGCCCGGTGAATCTGAGGGGTCCTCGTTCTTTGGCGGCGCGGACGTTTCCAGCCCCTTCGGTGGCGGGCCGGCCGGCGGAAATAGCTTTTGGTTCCAAGTGAACGCCGAGTTGATCATCTATGGCGCGACCGAACCCGGAGCGACCGTCACATTCGCCGGCGAGCCGGTTTTGCTGCACGCCGATGGCTCCTTCAGCTTCCGCTTCGCTTTGCCGGATGGTCAATATGCGCTGCCGATCGTCGCCGTGTCCGCCGACGGCACGGCCGGCCGGGTGGCGGAGTTGAAGTTTGCGCGGGCAACGGAGTTTATCGGTGACGTGGTTGCGCAGCCACATGATCCGGCATTACAGCCGCCCCCGCAAAATGGTTAACGCGCCGCAGTTACACCCATGGCTAAACATGCCGGCCGGCTCTTCCGTTTTTAATTTCTAACTTCTCCCTCCTTCAATGCCCGGCTATCTCGCCATCATTTTGCACGCGCACCTGCCGTTTGTGCGACATCCGGAATACGAAAAGTTTCTGGAGGAAAGCTGGCTCTTCGAGGCCATCACCGAAACTTACCTGCCGCTGCTGCAGATCATGAGCGGCTGGCACCGCGACGGCATGGAACCGCGGCTCACCCTCACGCTCTCGCCCACGCTCTGCGTCATGTTGCGGGATCCGCTGCTGAAGGAACGCTACGCCCGGCATCTCGATCGCTTGCTTGAACTCGCGGAAAAGGAGCTTCATCGGACGCATTGGGAGCCCGCCTTCCAGGAACTCGCGACCATGTATCACCAGCGGCTCACGGCCGCCCGCGAAACCTACCTGGCCAGCGATGGTGACGTGGTGAGTGCCTTCCGCCGCTTTCAGGACCTCGGCAAACTGGAGATCATCACCACGGCAGCCACCCATGCGTTGCTGCCGCTCATGGCCAATCATCCGCCGTCGGTGCGCGCGCAAATCCTCATCGCGTGCGATCATTACCGTGAATGTTTCGGCTGCGACCCGCGCGGCATCTGGCTGCCCGAGTGCGCCTACTTCGAGGGGGTGGAAAAAATCCTGCAGGAGGCGAATCTCCGCTGGTTCACGGTGGATGCGCATGGGCTGCTCCATGCCAAACCGCGCCCGCGCTACGGGGTGTTCGCGCCCGTGTTCACCCCGAACGGCATTGCCGCCTTTGGTCGCGACCTGGAATCCTCGCGCCAGGTCTGGAGCCGCACCGAGGGTTATCCCGGCGACGCCCGCTACCGCGATTTCTACCGGGATATCGGATTCGACCTGGATTTCGATTACGTGAAGCCCTACCTGCCCTCCCCGGACCATCGCGGCTTCACCGGGCTCAAGTATTACCGCATCACCGGCGGCCCGGCGGAGAAGCAGCCATACCAGCGACGCGACGCTTTGCAGGCCGCGGACGAACATGCCGGGCATTTTCTCAAGGCGCGGATGGAGCAAATCCAGCAACTCGCCGGCATTCTGGACCGGCCGCCGCTAGTGGTGGCCCCGTATGACGCCGAGTTGTTCGGGCATTGGTGGTATGAAGGACCGGAGTTTCTCGACTTCTTCGTGCGCAAGGCTTACTACGACCAGAAGCTCTTTGAGCTCATCACGCCCGAACAATATCTCCGCCGCCATCCGACGAATCAGATCGCCACGCCCAGTCCGTCAAGCTGGGGCGAGGAAGGGCACTGGCGCGTGTGGCTCAATGAAAAGAACGAGTGGATTTACCCCCACCTGCAGGTCGCCCAGGAACGCATGACCGAGCTGGTGAAACGCTTTCCCAAGCCCGACGCGTTGCAGAGTCGCGCGCTCAAACAGGCCGCCCGCGAACTGCTGCTCGCGCAGGCCAGCGACTGGCCGTTCATCCTCCGCACCAACACCAGCCCGGACTACGCCCGCAAGCGGGTCAAAGGCCATCTCCTGCGTTTCACCTCGCTCCATCACCAGCTCACCAATGGCAAGCTCGACGAAGCGGCTTTGAAGAAAATCGAGGCCGGCGACAATCTCTTCCCGGAAATCAACGTGGGCTATTGGGCGTAGTTGGTAGAGCGGGCCACCCTCTGCCCGCCGCGAGTATGGAACCGCTAACGGCGCGCACAGAGTGACGCGCCCTACCCAGCGCTCGTTTTAAAATTCACCCCGACCTTCTCCAGGCGGCGAATCAACTTCCGATTCACCGAATCACCATGCCAATGCGTCAGACTGCGCGCCATGACCTCCGTGACGCCCGCCAACTGCATCAACCGCTCGCGGCCTGTCGCGAACAACGCATCCAAGGTGGGGAAGTGTTGGCAAAATAATTGGGCCTCCACCGCGCCGATGCCGGGAATCCCCAGCCCAAACAACACCCGCCACGCCTCGCGCTTCATGCTCGCCGTGATAGCGTCGAAAAACTTCTGCGCCGAGTCCTTGTCCATACCTGGCAACGCCGCCAGTTCCTTCACCCGGAGCCGATACAGTTCAGCCACCTCGCGCACCAGTCCCCGGCCCACCAACAGCGCGACCAGGTTTTCGTCCCCGCCCGCGATGTCCATCGCCGCCGGGGAACACCAATGCACCAAACTGCACCGCACCTGCGCTGGGCAATCGGGGTTGGGACAAGTCCAAACCGGCTCCCCAACGTTCGCCTCCGCCCAGAGTCTTGAGCTGCACTCGGGACAGGATTGCGAAGAATGGAAAACTCTTCTGTCTCCAGTCTGATCGTTGGAGGCGAAGGAAAACAGCTTGTGGGCGGATTTAAACATCTCGTTTAACAAGATCAAAAGAATGAACTACCGATTTCCTGCTTTCAGAAGAGACAATTGAGGGTCAGCCTCCTTGAGCGCCGCCGCCCAATGTTCCTCTGAGATGATCGCAGGCTTGCCATGTTGTCTACGATTCAAGATAGCAGCCTCGATCTTGTTGCCGTAATCCCCCTTGCTCCAGGCCTTGCTGCCCTCGGTGCCAACTACTAAGTAATCAATGAATTGGTTCACATCTTTTTGTTCTGGCGAGGTGCCCCCACGCAAAATCACAGCTTTCTGGCAATCCTTGCGCGAGCCAAAACCAAATTTCCCTGTGAAAAGGAACGATTTCCCTTTGATGATTACCTTGGGTTGCGGATTACCAAAAGGGGACTCCTCATGAATGATTCTCGCAGCCAAATCCTGTTGAAAGTCTTCTATTGCCTGTTGCCCACTCCATCCTGCCGGTACATTGACGGCAACGAGATCGGCTGGCGAAAATGCCTTTGGTTCGTCGGTGTCAGAATCAAAGTCCTGTGTCAGAAATAAATATTTGCGCCACTTCTCACGATTCGCCTCCTCTGCCATCAAATTGCCAATTTCCAAACCAGCCGCGCCGGCTGATAGTTGTGGACCAAATGAAATGCCAAAGAAACGAAGCATCTTCTTCTGTCGGTTTGTTACGCGGTTGGATTTCGGACCAGCAACTCCGTGCAAAACATAATTACGTTTTGAGCTGGACTGCTTTGTTGAAGACTCATTGAGCAACGCCTTGAACTCCTCTTCCGTAATTACTTTCACGCCCAGTTCCTGCGCCTTGGTGAGTTTTGAGCCAGCCTCCTCACCCGCCAGAACAAAATCCGTTTTCTTACTCACGCTGCCGCTTACTTTTCCACCCACCGTTTCAATCATCGCCGTCGCCTCCTCGCGCGTTAGCGTAGGCAACGCGCCGGTTAAGACCACCGTTTTCCCTGCTAACGCGCTCGCAGTTGGAGCGAAACCAGCGCGAACCGAGTCATTTTCAGGTTTGATCTCCAATTCCCGGATGCGGCTCAAGACCTTTTTCCCGGGCTTGGATGCGAAATAGTCCAGCACACTCGCCGCGGCCACTGGACCGACCTCCCGCAACTTCGCCTTCAATCCATTCGCCTCCAAACGCGTTCCCATCGTCGCAATTTCGAGTTTGAGCGCAGCATCACGGTGCTCGCGCGCGGCTTTTTCCACTTCGTTCCTCGGTGGATTCTTACGCGAACGCGGACTGATCTCCGCGCGTTCGGTTTCCTTGGTCCCGAGATCGCGGATGTCGCGCAAGATGGCAGAATCTGCCAGCGCCTCCAGTGAATCGTGCGTGGCAGCGAGCTGTTTGGCCGTGGCTTCACCGACGTCGGCAATTGCCAACGCCTGAATCCAGCGGTGGAGCGGGGCAGTTTTTGCCCGTTGGAGTGCCTCCAGAATCTTGGTCGCGTTCTTCTCGCCGAACACGCGCGGCTCGTCGTCCGGGCCGAGATTCAGTTTCCCGAGTTGTTCCAGCTTAAGATCGAACAGGTCGAGCGGGTCTTTGACCAACCCGCGTTCAACGAGTTTTTCGGCCACGATGCCGCCGAGTGATTCGATGTCCAGCGCCTTGCGTTGCGCGAAGTATTCGACCCGCCGCATCAGTTGCGCGGGGCAACCGGCGACATTCTGGCAGCGCCAGGCGACTTCCTCGTCTTCGGTAGGGACGCGCTGCTGCGCGTCCTGGCCGAGCGGCAACTCGGCTCGGCCAGTTTTGATTTTGTCTTTCGCAATCGGCCCGCCGCACGCGGGACATTTCCCGCCGACGAACTGGTAGAGATCAAATTCCTTCGCGCCGGTTGGGCGCCTGGATTTCAGCACCTCCAACACTTCGGGGATCACCATGCCCGCCTTGCGGATCACCACTGTGTCACCGATGCGGATGTCTTTGCGGCGGATCTCATCTTCGTTGTGCAGCGTGGCGCGCGAAATTGTCGAGCCTTGGACGAAGACAGGTTCGAGTTCGGCCACCGGCGTCAGCACGCCAGTACGGCCAACCTGAACCGTAATGGCGCGCAGGATCGTCTCGGCGGGGGTGATCCACGGAATGGGTTTGTGGACGATGGCGTAACCGGGCGCGCGCGTTTTGCTGGGAATCCGCGCGCAATCGCGGTAGCGATTCACCTTGAGCACGATGCCGTCAATTTCATACGGCAACTGCCGCCGCAGATCACGGGCTTCATCGTAGTCGGCAACGATCTCCCGGCGATACACGCGCAACACTTCGGCGATGTCCGCACACAACCACCATTTCTTTTGCGTCGGCAGGCCAAAACCGGCCAGCGCCTTGAGCATTTCCGCATGCGATTCGAACTCGATCCCTTCGCACTTGCCAACCGCATAGAACACCGCGTTGACCGGGCGTTGGGCAACGACGCGCGGATCCAGCTGTTTGAGGGTGCCGGCCGTGGCGTTGCGGGCGTTGGGCAAGGATTTCTCGCCCGCCGCGGCCAGCTTCGTGTTCAACGCATCGAAATCCGTGTTGGCCATGTAAGCCTCGCCGCGCACTTCCAGCAGTTCGGGCGGGTGCTTCAGGTTCAACTCCAGCGGAATCGCCCGCACGGTGCGGAGATTGGCGGTGATGTCGTCGCCATACAACCCGTCGCCGCGCGTGACCCCAAGCGCCAGCTTCCCGTTGCGGTAATGGACGCTGATGGAAACGCCGTCCACCTTCGGCTCCATCATGTATTCAACGCGTTCGCAGCCGAGTTGCTTGCGGATGGTCGCGTCGAACGCC
>JADLHS010000374.1 GCA_020848635.1 Limisphaerales bacterium | reverse complement strand
GGAGCGCTGCCAACCGGACACGGCGTTGCTCCCATGCCTTTCCCCCGGGGTGAAACAAACCCGTCGCGACCCTGGCGAGCTCTGGCACGGAATTACTCTCCCCAGTAATGCGACCGCGCGGGTTCAGTGGCTCAGTTCAACGGCAGTGTACCCTGCCGCCCGTCGCGCCACAGCCAACGCTTGCTCGCGGCGGTCTGCGGGATACACTGCTTCAAGTTAGGCCGCATCGAATGCGCTCGAAATATGAGAACCATTAAGTTAGCAGCCATCATCGCAGTTATTGCCGAGGCGGTTTTGTGGGGCGCTTACGGACTCGACAAAGTGGTGTCATCCTTGCCCTATCATCCCGGCATTATTGCCAACGCCGCATTACTCTTCCACGAGCCGGGTGTTATTTTGCTCGGCGCTCCGACCAAGGGAGGTATGGTTGTGCCAAGAGTCGCATTTATTATTTTTATGGGAGGAGTTCAGTTCTTTATTTTGGCTTGGTTTATGATAACGCTTCGCAAGAATTTGAGAGGACTCAATGCTGACGAACACCTGAAGCAAAGCAGTTAACCCGGAGCGCCGCAGAGGGTTATTTGCATTCCCGGGTTGAACGAATCCGCGGCCAAGGTTCAGGCAGTCGCACTACGCGGCTTCGGCTTTTTCGGAAGACTCTCTTTGAGTTAGTTTTTCCACCCACACTCTGCTTCGCTCGACCACCGTCGGTTTCCGGATGACTTCAAGGCCAAGGCCCGGGCGCGCGGGTCGCTTTGCGGTTCGACAGTTTTGGGTTCACGGAGTATATACGTCTTCATGGTGTCTGTTCTTCGTTTCATTGTTGTCTGGTGCGTGCCGCTCACTACCGGTGGCTCGGAAACCCGCACAGCCGGTCGCAGCCTACGTTTACACCGGGGAGCAGATACCTTACTCGCTTTCATCGAAAGCGATGCTGCTTAGACCGTTGCAGAAATGCGGTAGTTACTAGGTGCATCTTCCGTCCAATAATCCATGAAGCGACATGTTACGTTTTTTTGGATTGCAGCGATGGTGCTCGCTATGGGGGCATCACTAGCGTGGGCTATTCCCGCGTTGACAGGCAGGCAATTATCTCCGGTAGTTCCACGGAGTGTTCAGTTCGCTTTGCCCTCGTCTCACTGGGCAGCGCAGGGACTAGCTCCCGGCATTTACGAAGCCACACCCCATACCACGTTTGTGCTCGTTCCGAATGGCGTTGACCTTCGCATGGTTTATCGGCCTGATACATCGGGTTTCCGGACACCTATTTATCAGCCGCCGGGACATCTGGCGAAGAGATGACACCGCCTAAAACCTGAAGAAATGTAGTTAACCCGGGCGTAGCCAAGGGTTAATTGCATTCCCGAGTTGAACGCTGCCGCGGCCAAGGTTCAGACGGGCGTGCCGGTGGGCTTTGCGGCTCACCAGTTTTGGGTTCACGGAGTAGATAAGTCTTCAAGGTGTCTGTTCTTCGTTTCATTACCTACCCGCGGCACTTCAGTGCCATTGCGTTTGGTTGGTTAAGTTTATTGGCCTGTTGAGCTCGGCCGTTCCGTGGCGGCGGTCACGCCTCTTCCACGACTTTCCACCCAGCCGCATCGGCTAGGGCGTAGATCGGCGTTTTCAGGTCGCCGTAAAAGGTGACCCGGTGCCAACCCCAGCGATCCCATTCGGCGAAGAGTTTTTCAATGTCGCCCACGGGTTCGGCGCAAAGCTTGGTCCGGCAGGCGCGGTCGTCCGGGTCGTTGGCCACGGCGCGGGCCCGATGGAAGAGAATCTCCTTCTTGCCCTGATCCAATTCGAGCGTTGTGGTCAAGTAACCGACTGGCAACAGCGACCGGACCGAAGCGCCCTGCCGGTCTTCCGAGTGGGTGAGGATTTCAAACGGGTTCGCCGGGCCAGCGGGACCGAAGGCCTTGTTCGCCGCCACGCAATGCGCGTAGATGATCTGCCGCTTGGCGGTGTCAATCACCGGGTCGGAGATGTAACCCGGACGGCCCTGGGTCAGGATTGTGCCCGCCAGCATGGTTGCCGCCGAGCGTACATCGCATTCGCAACCGCCGACCAGCGCCTCGTTGTTCAATTGGTGGAAACCGAGGCATGGGTAGGCGTGGATGTGCCCGCCATAGAACCCCCCGAGGCAGTTGATGGTGATGCCACTCGCGCCGTGCCGCTTCATTACCGCCTTCTGAGCCAGATACATGGCGGCGGATGCCTCGAGGGTTTCGCGTGACACGCCCTCGACTTTCCTTGCGGTCTTCGTCCATTGATCCGCCACTTCGCGCGCTGCGTCCCGATCGGCGTTCTTCCAGGCGTCATTGAGCTCAGTGAAAGTGATATGCTCAATCTGAATACCCATGATTTGGTCGGGCGGCGGAACGTCCTGCCCGCGCACGGCGAGGATTTTCGATTCCTTAAAACGCCGCAGACACTCATCGGCGGAAAGGCATTTCATCTCATCGCGCTGGCTGGCGAGCCGGGCGGCCTTGGGGGTGGCTTTCCGACGCACTTGGGCGGTGGCGGCGACGAAGTCCGCAACCGAGCCGCCGTCCTTGACGAGTTTGAAGCACGCAACCGCCGCCGCAAGGTCCTTGATGTCCGAAGAGGCGACAAAGCCGACGTTGGGCGTCTGGCTGCGCCGGAAGGCGGCGTTGTAAACCAGGAATCCGCCGCTGCCACCGAACTGAAAATCCGCGTAGAGCACCGGCTTGCCGGAGGTGGCAAAGGTTTGCACCACGCGGTTCCAGCAATTCATCTGGTAAACGAGGTAGCCATCCATGCCGCCGGCGGCCTGGTCCGCCGCGAGAATACTCTTGGCCTGATCTTCGCCGGTGGCAAGGGAGGTGACAAATTCAAAGCCGCGGCAACGCCGGGTCAATTCTTGGTTGATGCGCGCCATGACCGGCGAGAAATCAAAGCCCTGGTTGGGCCAGTCCGGTCCGGTTTGTTTCTCGCCATGCAAGGCATAGACGATCCGGATGCGGGTCTTCCGGGCGTTATCCGCGGCGGTCAGCCAGTCCGGCGCCGAGAGCAAGCCCAGCGAGCCCACGGCGGCAGCGCTGCCGCGGGCGAGAAAGTTGCGGCGGTTCAGGGGACAACCAGTGCAATTCGAACGGCGGGGGGTTGAGTTCATGGCTAGCCTTTCGTTGGCGACTCCCCAAAACTCCGCCGGGCGGAATGCTGGATGAGTCTCATTAGAAAACTGTGCTTTACAGTTTCTGGCAATCACTATAGCTACTCCGAGGCGCGGGCGTCAATCCCGCTTTGTACGCAGCGAAGGCGGCGCTGACGCCGGCGCGGGGAGCCAGTGAACATTTCCCGGAACGGGCACGATGGTTTGGAAGACAATGAAGACGCATTATTTCTATGGTTTAGTTCTGGGAATCCTCACCGCGCTCACCACCCGCGCCGCCGAGATCACCATCAACGACGCGGACGGTACGTTGGCCGGGACGCGGGCGCCGGTGGTGGCGACCGTCAAGCTGAGTTCGAGCGAGCGCCGCGCGGCGGGCGAAGGGCGGTTGCAGCTTTACGAATCACGACCGGAGTCAGCCTCGGGCGCCACCGCCGTGCCCGTACAGCTTTTCGGCGCCGGCCAGGCCGGAAACCCAGCGCGCCTGTGCTGGCTTATGCCCCCCGGCCCAAAAGGCAAACGAAGTTTTCGCCTTAAGGCAACGCGCGCAGCCATCCACCCGGACGTGGCGGCGCAGGCGGATGCGGCGAGTGGTCAGTTCAATATTTCGGAGGCG
>JADLHS010000373.1 GCA_020848635.1 Limisphaerales bacterium | reverse complement strand
GGCGACGCCGGGTTTGTCATTCGCACTGAGCGGTTTCGGCGTGGCAGCCTGGGCGAGATCCTGTTCCAAGAACCAGCCCGGCACCCCCGTGGCGGCGCTGAGGGCGGCGGAGGTCTTGAGGAAACGACGACGATTGATCTGAAAGGGTTTGGGATTCATGGCAACAAGTTTATGGGTGCGCGGCAGCCGCTGGTAATTGGATCGGGCGATCCTGGCTTTGATTCAACGTGGGGCTCAATTGTCTGGGGATTATGAGAATATTTTTCGATGCGTCAATGCCAGAGCCGGGAGGCTGAAGCTTTACCTCGAAACCCGGTCGCTGCCGCCACCACCCTGCCGCTGAACCGTAGTGGGTTCGCCGTGGAAGTTGCTTGGCTCCCAAAGAGCGCAAGCCTATTCCTGTCCCCGTGTGGGCAAAACCAAAGCGAAAGCGAACGAATATGAGAACACTTGGGTTACTCCTGTTATTGGGAACGGTAATTTTGCCACTGGCTTCGGCGCAGCCAAGGTTCACCTACCCGGACCTCGTTCGGCGGCTTACGGACCTTGAGCATCTCGCCAAGTTGCCCGCCCCGGGCGAGACGACCAAACAATGGTCAAGCTACGACCGCGCCAGCAAGTACGACGAACCGACCGGCAAATACATCCACTGGGATGCCAACGGCGACGGCGGCGGAATCATCCGCACGGAGGGCAACCAGTCCGTCTTCGCGGAAATGGAAGGACCGGGTTGCCTCTGGCGCATTTGGTCGGCCACGGTCAAAGAAGGCCATGTGCGCATTTACCTCGATGGCGCAACGGCGCCGGCAGTGGACTTGCCGTTCACCGGCTACTTCGATGGCAAGCACACACCCTTCACACGACCGATGCTTGTCCATACCACCACCGCCAATGGTTACAACAATTACACGCCCATCCCCTATCAGCAATCCTGCAAGATCGTCGCCGACCCCGGCTGGGGTCAGTATTACCAGTTTGTTTATACCACGTTCCCCAAAGGCACACAGGTGCCCACGTTCACCCGGGAGCTTTCACCGGTGGACAGCGCGGCGCTGGATGAAGCGGACCGAAGCTTGCGCAACTCCGGCCCCCGCGACCCGGGCACCAAATACGTAAAGTCGGACCTCAATGGACCGATCAGAGCCAACGGCAGCGTGGTCGCCGACCAACTGGCCGGCCCCCGCGCCATTACGCTGATTCGAGCGAAAGTGGATCTGCCGGCCGCGCCAGCGGATCGCGATGTGTTACGCGAGTTGGCGCTTCAGATTCGGTGGGAAGGCGAAACCTCACCAAGCGTCTGGGTGCCGTTCGGCGATTTCTTTGGCACCGCGCCGGGCGCTAATCCATACCGCGCTTTTCCCTGTGGGTTGACGGAGGACGGCTGGTGGTATGCCAACTGGTACATGCCCTTTGGCCAGAGTGCCGAAGTGAAAGTCATCAACGAAGGCAAGGTGGATCGCAAACTAAAACTGGAAATCTACCACGAGCCGCTCCCAGGCGAGGTCGCCCAGTTCGGACGGTTCCACGCCAAATGGCACCGCGATCAGTTCCTGCCCGCCGAACCGGAGCGGGCCATTGACTGGCCAATGCTCAAGACCACCGGACGCGGGCGGTTCGTCGGGGTGATGCTCCACATCTGGAGTCCCCGCGGCGGTTGGTGGGGCGAGGGCGACGAAAAATTCTTTGTGGACGGCGAGAAGTTCCCCTCCACCTTCGGTACCGGATCGGAGGATTATTTCGGTTATGCATGGAGCAGCCCAACGTTGTTCTTCCATCCGCTGCACAACCAGACTTTCAACTCCGGCAACTGCAAGGGGCACATTTCCGTCAACCGGTTTCACATCGCCGACCAGATTCCGTTTCAGAAATCCTTTGAGGCGGACATTGAAAAGTACTACGCGAACGCGAAGCCCGCCTTCTATGCCTCGACCGTCTATTGGTATCTCGCGCCGGACGGCCGCGATCCATACCAGGTTGTGCCAGTGGCGGAACGGGCGAATTATTATGTGCAGCCCGTGGTTCAGAAAGTCCCTGGGGTGATCGAAGGGGAAGCACTAAAGGTGCTTGCCAAGACCGGCGGCAATCCGCAGGCCCAGGATATGACGGGCTTTGGCGACCAGTGGAGCGGCGACGCACATCTGTGGTGGACGGATGCCAGGCCCGGCGATCGGCTCGAACTTGCCCTGCCCGTCGAAGCTACTGGCCGGTATGATATCTCAGCCCAACTGACCAAGGCACGGGATTACGGAATCGTGCAGCTATGGCTCGATGGGAAGAAGCTCGGCGATCCGATTGACCTATACGACGCAAATGTCGTTCCCTTGAGCGGCGTGAAGCTCGGCCGCCACGATTTGGCAACGGGCCAGCACAAACTCACCCTCGAAATCACCGGCGCCAACGCGAAAGCAGTACCGAGTTACATGTTCGGACTGGATTACGTCAAACTAGTCCCGATCAAGTAGCCGGACCCGCATCGGCACACACCGCGGACCGCTTTGAAGCACGGAGATGCGCCATGGACAACGACACGAGTCACCGGCCTTGCCGCTATGGGGAGGCGTTGCCTTTTTCCACGTGGTGATGTCTGGCTGCGTGACGCTCGGGTGGTTGCCGCTCCAATCAATACTCCCACCGCAACCGCCCACACCGCCACCAACGCCCGCACCCCCGTCACCAGTAACAGCGCCGCCCCAACCCAGCTTGGTCAAGGCGAATGTCCATAGGGGCGCGATGGAAATGAATCCGAGCTTCTTGCAAGCGTTACATTGCCGGAAATGATTCGACCAGATTTGTGCTGACGATCTCTCTCACCCCGGCCGTTGCCTCACGCAGCGGGAGAATCATTCGCAGCGTTTTTTGAAATATCGTGCGACGGGATTGGCAAGTTGGCTTCCCACCAACCGGAAAACTGCCAACGGCTACACCTTCTCCCCGGGGGAGAAGGCTGGGATAAGGGCGAGCATTAAACCAATTTGCAGTTGGAGCGCGGGCCTGTGACCCACTGCAGTTGTATTTACAAGCGGCGGGCTGCGGCTCAAAGAGCCAGCATCCGAACAACTTCTCAACGAACTCTCGCTAAAAGCTCTCGCACGTCGCGACGCAAATCATCGTCTGTGTTCTCCCCCCGAATGACTGCTTCGATGATTGATTCCAAAGATGAGACTTCATCCTGATGAGCGGGCCAGTAGTCTGAAGGAGCAGATTTCAGGGAAACTAAAAGTTCGCCATCATACATTTCTCCTGCGAGCGGCTCCGCTTTCAAAAGCCGCAAAGCCATTGGAATAACGTGTTCGAGATGGATTTGTTGTCGGCAAGCTCTGCAAATATCTTCAAGCCAAGTTCATCGAGTGGGGTCTCGCAGACAGCACGATACCAAGCAGGCAGCGGATATTCTTCCTCTTTTGCTGGCGTCAGTTGTGCAAAGCCCTTCTGCCGATCCAGAATGGCGAATGTCAGTCGAGCGTTTGCCTTTTCATTCATAGACCACCCCTCATCCACCAAAACCTGGATTTTTAAGCGCCTGCTCAATCCGCCCCAGCACCTTCGCTTTCCCTAGTACTTCCAACAGATGATACAGGCTCGGCCCGTTGGGATTGCCGGTGGTGGCGAGGCGCGTTGGGTGGATGAGGACGCCCACTTTTACGCCGAGTTCGGTGGCGGTGGCTTTCAACGCGGCTTCAATGCTCGCGGCGTCAAACGTCGTGAGTTTGCCGAAGGCGTCGCGGACCTTTTCCACGCGCGGTTTGTTCTCCACCACAAAACTCTTCTTCGCGGCTTCGGGGTCGTAAGTGATTTCATCACGAAAATAGAACCCAGCATACGCGGGTAGTTCGGAAAAGGTCTTAATCTTGCCGCGGCAGGTGTCGAGCGCGGCTTTGACGTAACCGGTCTCAAACTGGTTGGTGTCAACGCCCGCCTTGGCGAAGGCGTGGACGCCGAGTTCGTAGAAGCGGTCGGGGGCAAGATCACGGCAGTATTCACCTTGCAGCCAGGTGAGTTTCTCGAAATCGAACTTGGCGTTGTGCCGGAGAATCTGCGGCAGATCAAAGCGTTCGACGACGTCGGCGAGGGAAAGTTTTTCTGTGTTATCCTTGGGAGACCAGCCGAGCAGGCAGAGGTAATTGTTCACCGCTTCAGGCAGGAAGCCTTCGTCGAGATAGGTCGTGAGAGACGCGCCGCGGTCGCGTTTGCTCATCTTGCTGCCGTCGCCGTTCAGTATGAGCGGAATGTGCGCGTACTTAGGCGGCTCGATGCCGAACGCGCGGAAGAGCGCGATGTGCTTGGCGGTGTTGCTTAGGTGATCTTCGCCGCGAATGACATGCGTGATACCCATCTCCAGGTCGTCCACCACGTTGACGAAATGGAACACCGGCTGACCGTCGGAGCGCACCAGCACCCAATCCGGATCTTGCTCCTCCCGGTCCGTGAGCGGTCGCACCACGTCGCCAACGACGAGATCGGGAATGAGAATCGGCTCGCGGGTCATCTTGAACTTGATCGCACCTTCGTGTTCGTAAGCAAGCCCGCGGGAGAGCAACGCTTCCACACGCGCGAGGTAGTTGGCTTTGCGTTGCGATTGGAAGTACGGACCGCGATCACCCTTGCACGGGCCGGTGGCGTCCGCAGTGAGCGGACCTTCATCCCAGTTTAGGCCAAGCCAGCGCAGGCCTTGGAGGATGACTTCCACAGCCTCCTGGGAGTTGCGCGCGGCATCGGTGTCTTCGATGCGCAGGACAAACGTGCCGCCGGTGTGGCGGGCGTAAAGCCAATTGAACAAAGCGGTGCGCGCGCCGCCGATATGCAGATACCCGGTGGGCGACGGAGCGAATCGGACGCGAGGTGTCATGTCACCACCAGCATTTCAAAAACGCCCAGGGCTTGTCGAGCGCCGTGAATACCCGCCCTTAACCCCAGAGAGCAAGTCGCAGAAAGGATTTTACAGGAGCCGTCGGTTTACTTCTTGGCAGCATCCACCCGAGCCTTTTCCAAATCCGCCTGGGCCGCGGCTTTCTGCTTGTCCGCATCCAGTTGCGCCTGGGCGGCGACCTTTTTGGCTTCGATCTTCGCCTTGTCAATGGTCGCATCCACGTCCGTCTTCTTCTTGGCTTCGGTCGCGGCGACATCCACGGCATCCTTTCGGTTGTCGAGGGCATTTTGGGTCGCTTCGTTATTGTTCTCGATGGCTGCCTTCTCTTTGTTGCAGCCCACCAGCACGAATGCGGCAAGGATTCCCAGGATTATTGGTTTCATAGTCCTTCGTCTTGTTGGCTTACCATCTACGATCAGCGCTTTTCTGGCGCCCTGCCCTACCCTACTGGATTTGAGAATGAGCGGTATGGGGTGAATTCCCTATATCCAAGGGGAACCATTGCCGCCGCCCACGAAAGTCACGGCGGCTGACAGCGTCCGATTTGGTTTCACCGAAACGGGTTCGTGATTGTATGCGGCCGAATCATTTGGGTGCGGCGCAGCCCGCAGCGGAAAGCCGGTGTAAGTGCGCGCGCTCGGCCGACCGCTTAAATGGGCGGTTGACGCAGAGCGATTCAACCCTATCCTTCGCTGCTCGTGTAGCCGCTGGTGAATTCGCAACTCCAGCCCGGGCGGAGGTCATTTAACCCTCGGTTCGTTTCATCCTGTGGAACCATCGGCCACGACCATTAGTCCATGCTCATTATTCGCGATCTTAAGATAACGCTCGGCGCGCGGACGCTGTTCGAGAATGCGTCGTTTCAGGTTAATTACGGCGACCGCGTGGCCCTGGTGGGGCCCAACGGCGCCGGGAAGTCCACGTTATTCTCCCTCATTCTCCGTCAACGCGAACCGGACGCCGGCACGGTGGAGCGGGATGAATGGACGATGGTCGGCTACCTCCCCCAGGAAGCCGAAGGGCACGGCGACGAGTCGGTGCTCGATGTAGCCACCGGCCGGGTGGACGAACTGCCGCAATTGGAAAACCGGCTGCACGAACTGGAGAATGCGGGCGCAGTGTCCACGCCGGAATACATGGAGGCCCACGCCAAATACGACAAGTTGAACGATCCCGAGGTGGATGTGAAAGCCAAGAAAATGCTGCGCGGGTTGGGCTTTCGCGACACGGATTTCGAGCGGGGCGCCCGAGAGATGAGCGGCGGCTGGATCATGCGCGCGCGCTTGGCGCGCTTGCTGGTGATGGAGCCGGACCTGTTGTTGCTGGATGAACCGACGAATCATCTCGATTTGCTCGCGCTGCTCTGGCTGCAAAATTATCTCAAAAATTATTCCGGCGCAGTGCTGCTGATTTCGCATGATCGCCAGTTCATGGATGAGGTGGTGAGTCAGGTGCATGAAATCTCGGAGAAAAAGCTGATTGCCTACACGGGCAATTACAGCGATTTCCTGCGCCAACGCGAGGCGCGCTATGAGCAGCAACTGGCCGCGTACAAAAATCAGCAGAAAGAGATCGCGGCGCTGCAGGAGTTCGTCTCGCGGTTTCGGTCGGTGACCTCCAAGGCCTCGCAGGCGATGAGCAAGCTAAAGCAGATTGAGCGAATGGAGTTGATCGAGCAACCGATGGCGCCGCGCAAACCGTTCCGCTTTCAGATTCCGCAACCGCCCCGCGGCGGGCAGCGGGCCGTTTCCCTGGTGAACATTCACATGGCCTATGGCACGCATCCGGTTTATCGCGGCCTCGACCTCACCGTGGAACGCGGCGAGCGCACGGTCCTGGTCGGGCCCAATGGCGCGGGCAAATCCACGCTGCTGAAGATTCTCGCGGGCGTCGTGCCCTTCCAACAAGGCGAACGCGATCTCGGGCACAATGCGAAGATCGGCTATTTCAGCCAGCATCGCGCCGACACGCTGGATCCCGAGCGCACGGTGCTGGAGGAAGTGATCGCCAGCGCGCCGTTGCTGCCGGAGAACGAGGCGCGCGGCATTCTGGGTTCCTTTTTGTTCCGCAAGGACGACATTTTCAAAAAGACTGCGGTGCTGAGCGGCGGCGAGAAGAGCCGGTTGAATCTCATCAAATTTCTCGTGGATCCGCCAAATCTCCTGCTCATGGACGAGCCGACGACACACTTGGATATCCACACGGTGGAGTCGCTCACGCTGGCGCTGGAGCGCTACGAGGGCACGCTCATCTTCATTTCCCATGACGTGCATTTTATCCGTCACCTCGCGACCAAGGTATTGCACGTCAACGCCGGTCAGATCACGCCGTACGCGGGCGGCTACGATTACTTTCTGGAGAAAACAGGCGGCATCGCCGATGAACGCGCGGCCCTCACCGCTGCATAGTCTGGCAACTTCAGATAGCGGTTCCCAAGCGGTCGCCGACGTGGGCGTAGAGTTCGCGCTGGTTGCGACTCTGCTCCACCAGGTCAGCCGCCAACCGCACGCGGCCCGGCTCGAAGAGCAGGAGCGTAGAACTGCCGCCGAACCCGAAATACCCCTTCTCGTTCCCCTTCTCGACGACGGTTCCGGGCCGGTAAGTCTGAACAATGGAACCGACATTGGTCGCGCCAATTTCGAGCAATAGCACCAGGCCGAACTTTTCCGTTTCCAACCGCGTGAGCGTGCGGCGATTTTCCCAGAGATAACTGAGGTTACGCCGCAGTGCGATCGGGTTCACCGAGTAGAGCGGACCATTCAGCCGCGAGGTCTCGGAAGGTCTTCCGGCCAGCGGAAAATGAAAGCGGTGATAATCCACCGGACACAACCGCGACAGCACCAGCGAACCGCGGGCGTACCGGGCGGCGAGTTCGGCATTGCCGAGCAACCGCTCGAGTTCGAAACGTTGGCCCTTTACGAATACGCCGTTAATTTGCGCGGCCTCCGGAAAACCGAGATGCCGACCATCCGCAGGAAACACCACGACGCTCGGATCGCCATCCACCAGACGGATGCCGGGTTTGAGGCGACGATGGAAAAACTCGTTGAACGTACGAAAAGATTCCGGCGGGTCGGCGAACTCCCTCACGTCGAGGCCGAAGTCGCGAATGAACGGCATGACTTTATGCCGGCTGCCCTCGCGATCCATCCGCCAGCCATACCAACGCGAAAAGAACGGCCGTTTGACCACCGCCTCCAAGGCGAGCCGACCGACCGGATTGCCGTAGATCCAGCGCAGCCACGCCGCGCCGTAAACCTGCTCCGTCTCCACCCGCCCGGTGTAGCGATTGAAGAATTTAATGATGTCCGCTTCAGCCATATTCGAGGGGGGAAGTCTAATCGGTCCGCAGCTCGTCGGCGAGCTTTGGAAATTCACCCGCCCTTTCCCGGCGGGTTGCTTTGACGGTGACACCGCCCGCCGTTAGCATGTCACCGTTATGTCTGAAAAGTCTGAACCCATCAACCATCCCCGCGATCCTTTGCACGGCATTACACTGGAAAGCATCATCAATCAACTGGTCCAGCGGCACGGGTGGAGCGAGATGGGGCGGCGCATTCCGATCCGGTGCTTCCAATTCAACCCGACGGTCAAGTCGAGCCTCACCTTTCTGCGGAAAACGCCCTGGGCCCGGGCGAAGGTGGAAGGTTGGTTTATCTCCGAGCTGTAACCCAAGCGGCGCGGGAAATCCCGATCTCGCCGCGGCGATCCCACGCTCGCCGAGACTACTCGATGCCGAGCAGTTCGACCTCGAAGACAAGGGTGGCATTCGGCGGGATGGCCCCGGGATAACCGTCCCGGCCATAAGCGAGGTCTGGCGGGATCGTGAGCTTGACCTTGTCGCCCACCTGCATCTTCGCCACGCCGAGATCCCAACCCGCGATAACCTGCCCTTGGCCCAGCACGAAACTAAACGGCTCCTCGCGATCCACGGAGCTGTCGAACTTTTTGCCGTCCGTGAAACAGCCCGTGTAGTGAACGGAAACGGTCTGCCCCTTCTGCGGCGAGGGCCCGTTCCCA
The DNA here is from genome assembly GCA_020848635.1 of Limisphaerales bacterium. Classification (GTDB taxonomy): domain Bacteria; phylum Verrucomicrobiota; class Verrucomicrobiia; order Limisphaerales; family JADLHS01; genus JADLHS01. The sequence goes on along the minus strand of JADLHS010000373.1, from coordinate 24,021 downwards.
CGGGTGAGCTTTTCGATTTGAAGATCAGGTGTTGCCATCGGTTAGTTTGACCACAACCCAACGCCCAGGTCAATTCTCTGGGTGTTTGGCAACCACGGCCCACGCCGGGTCCTCCGGGTTCGGACGTAACCGCCCATCCACTTGGCTGCCCTTTCGCTTGACGTTGTTTCGCTGTTCGCCAACGATTTTGCCATGGTCAAAATCATGTCCGGATTACATCCCCCCTGCGCGGGTGGCCGCATGAAAGCGTTGTGGGGATCGTCCACGCCGCGCGCATATTTGAACCGCGCGCTTTCCCCTCTGATTCGGGCGATGCCCGGGCTGATCATGGTTGCGGCCCGCTGCGCCTTCGCGGTGGAAAGCTACCTCGACAACGGCGTGGTTAAGGTGGGAATTGACCTAGGCAAGGGCGGTTCGATTACTTACCTGTCCAAGTCCGGCATCACTGACAACGTCATCAACAATTACGACCTTGGGCGGCAGATCCAGCAATCGTATTACTCCGGCCCGCAACCCTACAATCCCAGCAACAATGCGAATCCCACATGGGCCAACTGGCCGTGGAACCCCATCCAGACCGGTGACTCCTACTACCATCCCTCACTGGTTCTAGCCCATACCAATACCGGCCAGAGCCTTTACGTCAAATGCCGCCCCATGCAATGGGCGCTGAACAATGTGCCAGGCGAATGCACGTTTGAATCGTGGATCACCCTGAACGGTAACGTCGTCACCGTAAGCAACCGGCTCGTGAACCAGCGCACGGATACCACGCAGCAGTTCACCGGACGCGACCAGGAGTTGCCAGCCGTGTACACGATTGGCCGGCTGTATCGCTTGTTCAGTTACGCGGGCGACGCGCCCTTCACCGGCCGCGCGCTGACCAATTTCCCCATCGTCCCGCCCCCATGGCAGAGCTGGCGCGCGACCGAAAGCTGGGCGGCCCTCGTGGACACAAACGGCTGGGGCCTGGGGGTTTACCATCCGGGCGCCGTCCGCTTTCTCGGTGGCTTCGCCGGCCCGCCGGGCAGCGGCGGACCGAACAACGATCCCACCGGCTATATCTCGCCGCTGCACACCGAGATTCTCGACTACAACATCGAATACACCTACAGCTATCAACTCATCCTCGGAACGCTGCAGGCCATTCGCGCCTGGGTTTACGCGCAACCGTACCGGCCCGGCGCTGACTTCCGCTTCTGCACCGACCGCCAGCATTGGTCCTACCTGCAAGCCAGCGATTCCGGCTGGCCGTTGAACGGGCGCGTCCGGATCAACCTCCAAAGCAGCGATCCCACGATGTTGTCGCCAATGTGCGCCTACGAGGCGACCCAGGTGCCCAAGCTATACCTCCGCGCGGCCCATCGGATTGCCACGCCCAGCCGCCGCATCGGGCAGTTATTCTGGGAAACCTTCAACGACAACGGTTTCAGCGAGGCACGCAGCCTCCGATTTCCAATCATCGCCGACCAGCAATTCCGGACGTATGAACTCAATCTGGCCGGCTCGAACTCCTACAGCGGTTTGATCACCCGGCTGCGATTCGACCCCGCCACCAGCGGGCAAGCGGGCGACTACGCGGACGTCGCGTGGATTTCCTCGTCCCCCATTGGCGTGAACGAGCCCAGCCGCGGGTTGATGGGGATTGCGCACACTGACGGCGGGGTCGCCATCAGGTTCCCCACCGTGAATGCCGCGTGCGCCGGTCACGAAGGACAGCAGTTTCTTTATGATCTGGAATGGCGGACGAATCTTGCGCTGGGTTCGTGGCAGGGTGTACCGGGGTTCACGAACCTCGTCGGCGACAACGGCACAAAGACGTTTACCAACGGGGCGACCGACACCCCAGGTTTTTATCGGGTCAAAGTCCGAGTGGAGTAGCGTGGATTCGCAACGCCACCGGGGTTGGCTTCCGACCGGGCTTGGCGTCCTAGATAAAGCACCGCATCGCCGGCAAACGGCGGGGTGAATGGTTGTTTGGCGTTGCCGCCTTCGATAACGCCGGCAGCCTGAAATTCGCCCGTTCGCGGATTGAACCACCGACCCGCCAACTTGGATTTTGCCGCGGCCGAAAGATCAACCGTGAAACCGCCCTGGTCCGCCACGTAAACGGCATACGTTTGTCCGGGCTGGGCGAGGCAAATACCCGTGCTGGACAGCCTGGGTTGGGGCGACATCTCCCAGAACCTTACGCCCGAATGGTTGAAAAACCGCGCGCAATGACCGGCGTAGTCATAGGCTTTGTCACGCGCCGCGGCTTGGGCGGATATGGCCGCGCGTTGATCCCAGCCGAAGCTCGAATCGTTTTGATTTACCCAGCCGGCGCCGGCGAACGTGATTTCCCACAGGCTCCGCCGCACTTCGTCGAGGGAGGGTTTCGCACCATCGAACTCAGGCACCGGCTCGCTACACAAATAGGGTTTTGGCGGCGCGGAAAAAAAGCCGCGGGCAAAATCCGGATGGTGTCCCACCCACGGTTGCGGGTGGAGCGTCACGACATCCACTCGTACGTCGGCATGGGGCTGGTCGCCCGCGATGCCGTCGGTATTCGAGAGCAGCAGGTTGTTGCAATGAGCCCGGAAGAACGCCAGAAAATGCTGTTCGTGCCGCCGCCGCTCCCCCGGATCATACCACTCCCCTTCATTGAACATCTCATAGATCACGTTGCCAAACGCCGCCAGAGTCTGAATGATTTCGCCACAAAACCGTTCCTGGAAAAACTGGTTTTGCTGACGCCGATTCCACGCCGGGTCAAAAACCGCCGGCATTTCGCGCTGGGGATCGTCCAGTTCAACGTATTGCTCCCGGTGAGCGAGCGGGCCGTTACCGCAGCCACGATTGAACGGATGACCGTCAAAGCAGGTCTTCGTCCACCCATCATGCACCGTGATCAGAACGATGATCCCTTTTGACTCCGCGTAGCCCACCAATTCCTTAAGGCGCTCGAAATAAACGGGGTTGAAGCGGTGCAGATCACAGGAGCCGGCGTCGGGCGCGCCCATCCAGGGCCAGAGTTCCGGCGCGTCGTAGCCGATGCGTCGGTCCTGCCCCTGGCGTTTCGCGTCCGTGCCCTTGAACGCCCAAAGCATAAGCAGGTTGATACCGCGCGATGCCAGCGCGTCCACATATGCCCGCTGATCAAAGTTGGTGCCACATTCCATCCAGCCCTGCGTGACAGAATCACCGACGAGCATGACGGGCTGGCCTCGCCAGGCAAGGTAATGCCCAGACTCACCCCCCGAGAAGTGCACCCGGATTGTTTCAGCGGCGGAACCGCACCCCGCAGAAAGCCAAAGCCAGCAGAGGCAGAAAGCGACCGGCTGGGTCAAAGGTTTCATAAAACTTGGCACGGCAAGCTTCAAGGCGATGGAAATGCCGGCAGGACCCCGGACGCGAAGCCAGTTGCCTGTTAGAAAAGCACCTGGGCCTTGCCGCCTCGGCGAACTTCCGAACCCAGCTTTCACCTGACCCTACAGCGGATGCGTGGTGACACTCCGAAGCCGGGACCAATCATTCGAGCCGCCCGCCGCGCCCACGGTCCAATTTCGGCTCGCGGCATCGCGCAACTGGTAGATCTCGGCGTGACCATCGTTAAAGTTGATGCCGTACCCAAAGCCATGCGCCCGCGAGGGGAGGTCGGGAAAACGCGCGCTGCCTACGTCCAGAAGAAACATGCCGTCATTGATACTGGCCTGATCTTCATCCAGGACCAGCCAGGTTTGGGCCGGAGCCTTGATCTCACTCTCTTTTCGATACACCGGCTTGTTCGGATCGCGCGGACTGGTGGGACTCGTGACCACCCAATCCGGGGAAGAGCCCAGACTACGACCATTCAGGTAGGAATTCATCGAGATGCTCCGCAGGATGGGTTTGCCGCGGAAATTGGCGGCGACACCCGGATTATCCGCCAGCCGCTTGTCCGCCGGGCAATGATAGAGGCCCAGCGCTTTCGCATAGGGCCAAAGCAATCCGGCCTCGATGCCTTTGGAATCAGCCCCACCGTAAACATACGAGCCGGGCAGCCCGCCGGTTTCCGCATTACCGCCGCACCAAGTGGCAGTAAATCCGCCATAGGTCGGATAGGCCGAAACAATGTAGCCGTTGTTATCATCCGCGTACATCTTCGTCGTGAGCGCAAACTGGCGCAGGTTGTTGACACAATAGGTCTGTTGGGCCTTGAGTTTCGCCTTGCTGAGCGCCGGCAACAACATGGCCGCCAAAATCGCGATGATGGCGATGACCACGAGCAACTCAATGAGGGTGAAAGCGTGACGGGCGGATACGGCCCTTTGTCCACTTTGGGCCACCTCGGCTTTTGAATTCTTCATAGGCAAAACATCTTCGCTGATCAGTCAACTCACGAGTCGCCCGCACTCCAAATGGAAACGCGTAGCCACGGGCGATTACAAAGGAACGAACACGGCTTTCACTAAGATCTGAGCCGTACGATTCAGTTACCCATTAAGCATGGGTTCATTGCAGGTGCGGGTCAAGTTTTCAGGCCAAGCTAAAAAATCGGATCAACCCCAGATTCCATCCAAAAACGCAACTGGTCAGCTAAAGTGGCCGACCGGCAAAGGCTGATTCAACGCGCAAAACGAGCTGGCGAAGACATGATCCAACCGGTCAAACCAGCGCTCAGCAAACCCCAAGCCATTACACGCTCGGATTCTTCATTCCCCATTGCGCACGGATGGCGTCGAGGGTTTGCATGATAGTCAGGGTCTCGTCGAGAGGCATCAGGCGGCTTTCCAGAGTTCCCGCGCGCAGACACCGCATCACCTCCGCCGCTTCAAACTGGTAGCCGTTTCCGGCAAACGGGATTTCCACGATTTCATCGGGACGGCTATCACGGGAAATCGTCATTGCCACGGGTCGCCACCACGGACTGTGAATGCGGATGCGTCCCGCCGTTCCCAGGATCGTCGCTTCCTGTGTGGTTTCCAGACGGACCGCTGTGGATAGGACGGCTAGTTGACCGTGGGCGTGAGATAGAATGATCGCCGCCTCCTCGTCCACGCCGGTATTGCCGAGGAACGCCTGACTGATAACCCTCGTCGGAGGACCGAAAATCATCGAAGCCAGCGATACCGGATAGATGCCCACGTCCAGCAAGGCGCCCCCACCTACCGCCGGATCAAACAATCGCGGCTCCTCATGATACTCGGCCCGAAAACCAAAATCCGCCGTCAACATCCGGACTTCGCCGATGGCCTTTGCCGCCAGCAACTCGCGCAATTTTTCCATCAGCGGGAAATACCGCGTCCACATTGCCTCCATCAGGAATAGCTGTCTTTGCCGGGCAAACGCGATGACTTGGCCGGCTTCCCGGGCATTGAGTGTAAATGGCTTTTCGCAGAGCACCGCTTTATCGGTCACCAAGGCCAGCAAGGCGTTTTCGCAGTGGCAGGAATGCGGCGTAGCCACGTAAATGGCGTCCACTTCCGGATCACGCACCAGCGCTTCGTAACTGGCGTGCCGATGCGGTGCGGCAAATTGGTTGCCAAAGACTGCCGCTGATTCGGCGGTGCGCGAACCGACCGCCATTAATTTGGCGTCCGGCAAATGTTTCAAGCCGGCGGCGAACTGCCGGGCGATTTTGCCTGTACCCAGAATACCCCAGCGAATGGTGTCTTTCATGTTGAACTATTCCAGACCGCGGATCACGTCGGACGGTTCATAGGTTTGCCGGTCCGATGCGAGGTCGAGCATAGGCGGCTCGATGAGCAGCTTCAACTTGTTCTTCAACTCCCACCCGCGCGTTGACCTATTTGTCTTTCCTCTCCGGCCCCGTTCTGGCCAACTATGCTCTGCCGGGAGCGCCGCTTGTCCAATCGGCAGGATCAACAATGCGACAGAAGATCGTTCGGCGCTCCGAGTCAAACTGTTTACAAATTATGGAATCGTTACCAACTATCTTGCTAAAACCCGGCGAAGCCGACCGCATTGTGGCGGGCCATCCGTGGGTCTATCACGGTTCCATCCTGCGCCTGACGGCCCAGGCGGGCGACGGCGAAATGGTTCAAGTCAAAGACCACCGCCAGCGTTTGCTGGGTGTCGGTTACTACAATTCCAAATCCCGCATCAACGTCCGCGTGCTCGCTCCGGAACGGGTGGAAGTGGACCAAACCTTCTTCGAGGAGCGCATCCGCGCCGCCCTGGCCGTGCGGCAGAGGCATCTGCCCAACGCCACCTCGTTCCGCGTCGTGAACGCCGAGAGCGATTTTCTCAGCGGACTGATCGTGGACAAATACGAAGATGTCCTCGCACTCCAAATTTCCGCGCTTGGCATGGAGAAGCGGAAGGAGAAGATTGTCGCCGCGCTGCAAAAGATTTTCTCCCCGCGCGCCATCGTCGAACGCAGCGATGTGGCCTCGCGCAAATTCGAGGGCATGACGGAGGCAAACGGGGTGATCGCTGGCGAACTCAGCGGGCCTGTGTCGGTAAATCTCAACGGTTTAACATTCGAAACGGACCTCATTGGGGGCCATAAGACCGGGATGTATCTCGATCAGCAGGCGAATTATGAAGCCGTCGCGCAGTTCGCCAAAGATGCGCAAGTGCTGGACTGCTTCAGCTTCCTCGGAGGATTCGGACTGCACGCCGCCCGCGCCGGTGCGGCCAGAGTCCTCCTTTTGGACCAGAGCGCCGAGGCGGTCGCGGCTTCCACGCGAAATGCCCAGGCCAATGGCTTGCGGAACCAATGCCACGCGGAAACCGTCAACGTGTTTGACTGGCTGAAAGCGCAAACCGCCGTGAGGCCGCACGAAAAAGTCATCCCGCGTTTCGATCTCGTGGTGCTGGATCCGCCATCGTTCACCCGCACGCGAGCCACCGTGCCGGACGCCCTGCGCGGGTACAAGGAGATTCATATCCGCGCGCTCAAGCTGCTCAAACCCGGCGGTACGCTGGCGACGTTTTGCTGTTCGCATCATGTGGACGCCGTGACCTTCCAAGATGTCATTCTCTCCGCTGCCTACGACACGCGTCATGTGCTGCGCCGGGTCGCCACCTACGCGCAATCACTGGACCACCCAATCATTCCCATGATTCCCGAAACGGAATATTTGAAGGGCTTTGCGTTTGAAGTGGTGCGGTGACGGTTGAACGCTCTAGATAAGCGCCAAACGTTATGCCCGCAGCAGCGTGTTCGCAGGGTCGCGGTTTGCAAGCGGAACGCGAAGCGCACAAGTTTCGCCGAATACCTTTCTGCTCGACTTGTCCGAGGCGATTTCAAGAATGTTCCCTACGTGCGCGCATGCGTGATCTTCAACCCCGCGGCCAAAGGCCAGAAGGCCGAACGCTTTCGCCGCTGCCTCGCCACCATTGCCGCCGGATGCGATCTCAAAAGAACCACCGGTCCTGGCGATGCCCGGCGCCTGGCGGCGGTCGCTATTCAGGATGGCTATGACACCCTGATCGCCGCGGGTGGCGACGGCACATTGAACGAGGTTCTCAACGGCATGGGCGACATGGCGGACGGCTTCGAGCGGGCGCGGCTCGGGGTATTGCCGCTGGGCACCATCAACGTCTTCGCCCGCGAAATCGGCCTGCCGACGAATCCGGATGCGGCTTGGCCGATTCTGCAGCGGGACAACGAACGGCGGATTGACCTGGCCAGTATTGAAACGGGCGACCCGGGAAACTCATCGCGCACCTATTTCATTCAGCTCGCGGGGGCCGGCCTCGATGCCCGCGCGATTCAACTAGTGAATTGGTCACTTAAGAAAAAGATTGGCCCGCTCGCCTACGTCGCCGCCGGCCTCAAAGCGATGACCGAGGAGCAGGCCATGCTTACCATTTCCGACGGCACGCGCACCGCCACGGGGCAACTTGTGCTCGTCGGAAACGGGCGCCGCTATGGCGGTGAGTTCCAGATCTTTCCGGATGCCGAAGTGACCGATGGCTGGCTCCACGCGTGCGTGTTTCCGCAGGTAGACTGGCGGACGCTCATCCGCTCCGGGTTTACGTTGCTGCTCACCAAGAAACTTCCGCGTACCAGCGTGATTCGGCTGCGCGCCAAATCCTTCACCCTCATCGGCCAGGCGACCAGACACTTCGAAGTGGACGGCGAACTTGGCCTCCCGCTGCCCGCGCGCTTCAACCTGCAGCCTGCGGGTTTGCGCGTGCTCGTTCCCTGATTCTGGACGCGAGCGGCGCACCCCGGGAATCTTCCGGGGAAATAACTCGTTGTTCTCCGGGTGGTTGATCTCGAGTTAACCGGATTGCACCCGACTCCGATCCAGCGTAGTTAATGGGTGTCGAGTGCGGACAGTTGAAGCACGGGGAAGAAGATGAAAACGAACTATTTAACCGAAGCCAAGGGCGACACGATCCGCTGGCTGCGAAGTTGGTTCTCGCCGAGCGAGAATCCCAACGTAAATCCCCCGGCGGAGCCGGTCGCCCGCCCCGCCCCCAAGACCGCGCGCACCAACGGCCCGACCATTCTGGTCGTGGATGACGATCCCGTCTTTCTCAAAGCCACGGCCATGAAATTGGAAAACAATGGCTTTGAAGTCATCACCGCCAAAGATGGGTCGGAGGCCATCCAGGCGGCACGCCGGAAAAAGCCCAACCTGCTCGTGCTGGATGTGAATTTCCCGCCGGATGTAGCCAGCGGCGGCTCGGTACCCTGGGATGGATTCCGCATCATGTCCTGGCTACGGCGATTTGATGACTTCAAGTTAACTCCCGTCGTGATGGCTTCGATGGGTGATCCCATCGAATACACCCGGCAGGCAATCCGCTCCGGGGCGACGGCGTTTTTTCACAAGCAGATGAATCCGAACCAACTGCTCGCCATCGTGAAAGTGACGCTGGCACGGTCGGGGGTAATCCGCGCACCCGGTCTGGACACAAACTTCCAAATCTGAAACCGGACTCCATTCAAACGCTTGAGCCACGTTGGCCCAACGGCGATTAAATCAAAGCCCGCTTTCCGTTAACTCGGCATACCCTTGCCGGTCGTTGTCACGGTGAGCTTGCCATGTTTAACCCCTTTGGCGGCGATGAGTTCGTCGGCGATCTTTTTCACTAACGCCGCCTTGCCCTTGACGATCAGCACTTCAAGACAGTTGTGGTGATCGAGATGGACGTGAACGGCAGAGATGATCACTTCGTGGTGATCGTGCTGGATTTCGGTCAACGCCTCCTGAACATGCTGCCGGTGGTGATCATACACCAGCGTGATGGTCCCGACGATTTCCTCCCCACCAAATCGCTTGCGGTGCTCCACCAACTGGTCGCGGATCATGTCCGCAATCGCCAGCGAACGGTTGTCGTAACTTTTCTCATGCACCATCGCATCCAACTGCTCGAGCAAACTCGCCGGCAGCGAGATGCTAAATCGGGTGACCGGATTATTCTTCATAGCAAATTCAAGTTGCCCGCCATCGTAGATTAACCATGCGCCCGCTCCAAGCCTTGAAAGACCGCCTTCGCGTCATCCTTGGTGGATGACTCCAGACTCCTGACCGAGTGTCGCTGCCCTTCGTGGCCGCTTCGTACGTGGAAGATATCCCGAGCGGCGATCTCGTGTAGGCGGGGCTCATCTGCTTGGTAATGGCGCTGGCCGTGCTGGTGGTTGGCGGCTGGCGTCGCGTTCTCGCCTTTGGCCTCCCATATGTCGTTGAGGCCGAAACGCGGCTCATGACACGACAGCAGCATGACGGACGGGGCGACGATTGCATCGCGAATCATTCGCCGAGCTTCCCCATTGGACGAACCGCGAGAGCCGCAGACACGTTGGGGTAAACACCCCATAGCGGTCGTGCCGTCGCTACCTCTAATTTCACTGCATGAAACCGAAAAATTCCTCGCCCAACCAAAAACCGCCTGGGCCATCAAGTTCGGCCGCTGCTTCGGATGCGAGGCAAAGCAGAATTGCCAGCCTTCCACCACCGGACCAAATCGCCAAAAGGGCCTACATCCGTAATGTGAACGAGGGTTCGCAGCCGGGGCGCGCAGAGCAGCACTGGCTGGAAGCCGAGGCGCAATTACACGCCGAAATTACCAGCGAAAGCCGACACCATGCGGGTTAAAAGATTCATCCCCATACTTCACGCCGTTCCCCCAGCAACCGTATAAAATACCAGATTATGAAATACCGCCTCGCCAACCTCCCGGGAGCGTCAAAAGGGATGGCGCTGTCTGGCGCGGACTCCCCAGCGCAAACTGGCCTCGAGACGGTGACTCAATCAACGCTTGCTGCTCCCTGGCAATTGAGTTTCCCCTTCGGGCGCACGCTCCTTTCGCCGGCAATGAACGCATGGCTGGGTTCATCGGATAACGTCGCGACCGCACAGACGGCTCTCCATCCGCGCGCCAAGTGCAACGGGCTGGCCGTTCGCGGAAAACACCCTGAGCCGGCAGAACAAACGAGCTCAACAGTGCGCCCGGACAAAGCCAGTCTCCACCGGCTTCAAAGGTGACACTTATATCCGGAGTCGGAATTCCCATATGCACGTTGAAAGTCATCCATTGAGCCCGCCTCAAGCGGCGCAACGCATCGGCGTCGCCACCGACCACGGCGGTTATGAGTTAAAGGAGCATCTGGCCGGAAAGTTGTGCGCGGCCGGATATGAAGTGATTGACTTTGGTGCCCGACAGCGTGACGCGAACGATGATTATCCAGATTTTGTTGTTCCGCTGGCCCGCGCAATTGCCCGGGGAGAAGTTGAGCGCGGTGTCGCGATCTGCGGCAGCGGAGTGGGCGCTACCGTTGCGGCGAACAAGGTGGCGGGGGTTCGCGCGTGCCTGATTCACGAGGAATTTTCAGCCCGCCAAGGGGTTGAAGACGACGACCTCAATCTAATTTGTCTCGGCGGCCTCGTGGTTGGTCCCGCGCTCGCCTGGGAATTGATCCAGACATTTCTTGCCGCCCGATTCAGCGGAGCGGAGCGTCATTGTCGTCGTCTCGCAAAAGTTGCGAGGTTGGAAAAGGCCTGGAGCAAACACTGCCGGGGCGCGCATCAGTCAATCCTGGCGTCCGACGGAGTCCATCAGCAAACCGTGACGGAAGCCAAAGCCGAGTGGCGCTACGAAGGAAACCCAAACTGACGCACTCCCAGCAGCGGCTCACCCAAATTCCGGGAGACCCATGCACGAGCAAGCCAACTTCAACCACTCGCCAATGCGGTTGATCGTATTCCAACCCAGCAGATACTGCGCGTCGCGTGAATCGAAATCGGGGGTTGACCCCAATCCACCGAAAACACTGACCGTCGGGCAGGACGCGGGATTGCCGTTGAACGAATACATCCACCGCGCGAGATTTGCCGGCGTGGACCTGAGCGCGAAGGGTTCCTGCGGGAAGGCCGGAAAGAACAGGTTGGCCACATCCAGCGTGAGCGAATCGAAACTAACGCTATCCCCGACCGCATTGAAAACGACGTTGTAATTAGTGACGCCCTGCCCGGTCAAATCCCACTGCCAGAGCGACGAGACATTAACCCCCTGCCCGGAGGTGCGATTCAATTCGTAGCGAAACAACAGGGCAAGGACGTGACCGCCGCTGTCGTTCGAGTAAATGAGGGAAGCCGAACCGTAATCAAGTTCGCCACCAATGGTTTGCGTTTGCAAAACCACCGCACCCAAAGCAAACGGCGTACTGTCCGTCAGCGCAAACGAACTGGTGGACAAATTGTATATGTTGCCGCTGCCGGTGAGGAAAGCATTGGTGTTAAACTGCGTGAGGATTGCACCGGCGGTGGCGCCGGGCTGGTCGGGAAAATTACCGGGAGCGCCGAAAGGCACGGCGAAGGTTTCCCAATAGCCGAACTCGGAATTGGCCGAACCGCGAAATGCTGGAACGACAAAGTCAATTGTCCCGGCCCAGAGGCTTGAGGCGGTGATTACGGCAAAGGCAACCATGCGGGTCAGGACGATTGTACTTCGATTGATTCTCATAGTGTGATTCTCACCGCAACGCCGGTCTGGACCTCGCAGTCACTCGTCACGATGAATTCACGTTATCAAACGAAGGATGCGGTTCGCCCCCGGTCAGTTGCTGAAGGTTTGCGGAACGTTGCGTTCCTTGCATTCGCTCGTCGCCCAATTGCGAAATGTTTGTGCTCGCTTGCGCTTTTCGTTCAGGCGAGTCCGGCTGCGATTCCCCAGCGCGGGCAACCTCATGGTAGTAAGTCGCGAGCCGAGCGCCGAATAGCGATAACCCGAACGCAACGCGGGACTCATCTTGCCGGGCGGGTGACCTACCGTTTAGCTCGGGCGCATGACCGGCGTAAAGTGCATGGCAGTACTGAGAGCCTTGGGCGAAATGAATCGCCCGCGGATCATGCGCCTGTTGCTCAAGGAGCAGTTGAGCGTGAATGCCGTCGCGCAGCGGTCGGAGATTTCGGAATACAACGTGTCCAAGCACCTGCGACTCCTGAAGAAGGCCAGCTTGCTGGAAATGGACCAATCGGCCAAGGAGCGGCTTTGGCGTGGTGTTCCCAGCCTTAAGGAGGAGTTGGCCGCGAACAAGAACGTGTTGGAACTGGACTGTTGCAGCTTCCGTTCGCCAAGCTTCCCCGGTAATCAACGGGGTCCACCTCTAAAGCCTGGCTTCATATTTCCAAAACGTCCATGCTGACGGTGTAATAACCGGTTGGCGTGGTGCGATCTAAATAGATGGTTGCAGGCGTTCCGAGTCCGGTCAGGCTGGTCTGATTGGCCGGGCCGCTCGGGGTTGCCGCAAAGGAGGCCGGGCCCAAAACGTCCTGTAAATGCTCGCGAAAGCCGACTCTATAGGTCACCTGTGGAAAAGTCGGGAAGTCCAGTTGCACCCGCGAACCCGCCCCACCCGGCGCGACGGATAGTTGCGCCTTAAAAGCCCAGCACGGAATGTGGATGGCCAAGGTATCGTTTCCGTCGAGCTCAAATTGGTATTGGTACAACGGCTCCGTCGCCGGCCCACCCACTACACTGCCGTCAACGTCATAACGTGAACCGTGGCAGGGACAGAGGATGACGAATTGGGTGCTGTCGTACGCCGGCACCACGCACCCAGCATGGCGACATTCACAATCCAACACATGAAAGTCCCCCAGACCATCGCGATTGATCAGAATCGGGTAGAAGTCGCCGTCCGGATACTCCGAACTAATCGGGTTGATACCCAATCTGACCGAGCCGTAAGCCTGTTGCAGCGCGGGATAATCGCTCAGCCGAATCTTGAGGACCGCGCCTTCCTCCCCAGGTGGAAGCTCGCAGAATGCAAGCAGATCGCGTTGCCATAGTTTTCCAGCCACCAGGGAAGTGGCTGTGCCGAAGGTCAGCAGTTTCACAAAACGGCGGCGCGGTATTTTCATAGGCGATTTCTGTTGCGCGGGTGATTTCAACGGGTAATTCGGTAGAAACGCTGTGGTTGATTTGTGGTGGCAATGTCGTCGAATTGAATTTCCCCGGTGTCAGCCGCAGTGGTTGTTCCCAGTGTCTGCCAATTGGTTGTGGCGAGGTCGGGACTGGCTTGCACCTCATAGGACGTGTTGGCGGCGCCAATTCCGACCAGATGAAAGAAGCCGTTCGCCAAATGGCCGGAAAGAATCTTCGGCAGCGGGGCGGCGGTGATGTGAATCAATGGTTCATTGCCATTTCCGAAATTGTGCGAGTTGAAGAGATAGTTGATTTGATCATCCGCCGCGTAAAGGCGGAGGGATACCGCCCGCCCATCGGCAATATCCTGCAGCAGACCCTCCTGAAGTGGCAATGACCACGTCTGATGGACGTTGTTGCCGGGAGGTGAGTAGGTGTTTGTGCATAGAATTTCATGTCCGCCCGCAAGTAGATTGCTGAGCGAACTGTAAGTCACCCCATCGGTCGCTGGAAAATTTGGCCGGCCCGATCCTTCCACCCAATTATCGTCAGCCAACCATTGGATTACGAAATTGCCGCCACAGACGGGATTGAACAGGGGATTGTCCGGTTGAGTTCCGGCGGTGCCGACGTTGCTGGTCAACTCGATTGAGATTCCGCTGATCGTCCAACCGGTGCCGTAAGACGTATGGAAAAGACTGGTTGCGCCCGAGAGATTAAATTTGAGAACGCTCTGGAACTCGCCGTTGGTGGATGCCGCAGACGCCACAAGGAGCACGCCCCCCAGGCCGAAGTTTAGCGCGGTCAGATTGGTCCCTTTGGGATTGCTGGGCGAACCTGTCGCCAGAAACGCATCATCAGAAGTTGTGCCCGTGAAAGTGACCTGCGCTTGAGCCAGCGCGGAAGCGCAGAGGCATAGGAACAAAGAATACTTTGCGGGTCGTCCGCTCATGATTTGCGTTGGCGCAACCACATGAAGCTGCCGAGCGACAAAGCCGCTAGTGCGCGTGTGCTCGGTTCTGGGATGACCGTGACGACCAGTTGCGGGTTTGCGCTGGCGAAGCTCCGGGAATTGAACAGATAACTGACTTGATTATCTGCCGCGAAGAAATAGAGCGAAACGTCCCCACCCGTCGCAGTGTCACTCAACAGGCTGGTTGTGAGCGGTAAAGTGTAGCTGGCATAAACGTTGTTGCCTGGCGGCGTGTAGGTGAACGTTCCCAGCGGATCCGAGCCGCTGGCAAACAACGAGGAGATTGAGTTGAAGCTTACGGCTCCATTAGCAGCACCATTTCCACCCCCGGCCCCTTCGAGCCAACTGTCTCCCGCCAACCACGTGATGCCAAAGTTGCCGCCGCTGACGGTGTTGAGGTTATTGTTGCTGGGGACCGCCCCGCTCGTGCCGAAGCTGCTGGCCAATTTGAGCGTTATTCCACTGATCTGCCAGTTGCCGACTCCGTAGGTTGAATTGAACTGGCTGGTCGCACCGGCGAGGTTGAATTTGAGAACGCTGTCGAACCCGCCTTTGGGTGAAGACACGGATGAAATTGCCAGAGTTCCAGCACCCCCATAATTAAGCGTGGGAGCGTTGCCGGACAGAAAGCTGTCCGCTGTCGAGTTGTTCACGGTGAACGAGGTGTCCGCCTTTCCGGCGAGAGGCCAGGTGGCCAGCAGACCAAAAACGGCGGTGATCAAAATACTGGGAGTCGTTTTCATTGCGTTTGATTTCGAGTCTTTGGGAATGGGTTTTTATTGTTGAGCGGTTTCAACGGGAAAGAACAACGGCCCGGGACCATTGGTCTGACGGCCGAATTCTAAGAGAAAATTCTGCATCTTTGCAGAAAGCAGGAAATCAGACAGCGCTTTTGCTCCGGCATAATTTGCGTGGGGAAGTTTCTTCGGATTCGCTTCCATGACGATGAACGGACGTCGCATGATCGGGTCGCCCTTGACGAGAATATTCATACCCTCTGCAAACATCTTGCCCGTCTGCGCTGGAATGTAACCGACCACCACATACGCGTGGTTGCTCCGCGCGAATTGCAAGATATTCCATTTGGAAACGGTATCGTCGCGAATGACCCAATCTCCTTTCGGTTCAACCCCAGCGAGCCGCCACAAATTGTGGGCGAGTTCCCGGCTGCCGATGCCTTGGAAATCCACAAAGCGTGATTTGCTCGCTGCGATTTTGCGGAGCGCGGCTGCACCGGTTGTCATGCCCCGGACTTGGGCTGGATCGTCGGGCGGGCCAACGATGCACAATTCGTTGCGGGTCCATGGGCGCATGTTCACGCCAAAACCATCAGCGACCAGGTCCGTGGTAATATCGCCCGAGTGCATCGTGAGGAAATCGGCCTTACCCTCACGCATCGCCTTGTCGAGTTCAGGCCGGGGGCCGGTAATGACCACTTCCGCTTTAATTCCAGTTTCAGCCTCGAACTTTTTGGCAATCTCCGGCCACAACCCCGTCATGGTCATTCCGCCAATGACCGCGCACCGCACCACCCGGGAATCGGCGGGTGTTGAATTCTTTGGACTGCATGAGGCGAACAGCACAACTGAAGTGCAGACGAAGGAGATGATGAGTTTGTTCCTCATGTGGTCAATAGGCGCTGGCTTGTGTGTCACTGGCAGTGCCGGTCAACCAGCGCACATCATCGCGACGCGGATCGCCGATGCCACAGCCCACGTAGGAACCTGCGAACGATTGCACCTGCCCGCCGAGGAAAAGCAGATTAACCCGGGAGGAATGCGGTGCGACCACGCTGTAAGCGCGGGTTGATGGAAACGTCGCTGAATAAGGTCCAGGAGCATCACCCAGGGCCACCACAAAACTCGGTTGCAGCACCTCGCTGAACTTGGTCGCCACTGGTAGATTCCATGGCGAGAGATTCATGTTCATGGCGTAAGGCAGAAAATAAGTCCCGCCCGCATCCTTGGCAGTGGGACAGACGAAAACAGACTGCCCGTGTGCAGCAGGTTTATTGCTGCTTAAAACGAGTTGCTGAAAGGATGAGCAGCCAAAATACGGCGGCAACGCATTGAACCAGTCCGTAGGACGATCGATTTGAAACAGCGCCTGGACGCCTTGACCACGGCGCGGGAGAAAATCGTCGTTGTCATCGGCATACATCCGAAAAGCCAGCCCCCATTGCCGCAAGTTGCCAATGCATTGAGCGGTCCGGGACTTTTCCTTTGCCTTAGCCAAAGCAGGCAGCAACATTGCCGCCAGCACTGAAATGATCGCGATAACAACCAGAAGTTCGACCAGGGTGAAGGCGCGCCCCGGCGAGTTATTGTTGCTACAGACTTGCTTCACGGAGGTGTTTAGGCGGCGATTGTCTCCCCGGTTCGTCGGGCGTCGCCGCCCGGCAGATCGCCGACCAACCGTCGGTAAGAGCGGCTGTGCAAAAGCCGGATCAGCGCTTGGATTCGTGGGTCATGCTCCGATGCACTGGAATAGCAAAAATCCAATGTTTCCGCATGCACCGGCAGAAAATTCAACCCAGCTTCTTCAGCGGCCAACTGCACGCAGACGTCGGCATCAGCCCAGCCGTCGCGAACTGGTTCAGCCACCGCCGTATCGCTGTGTCTGGTGCGGCCAGGTGCGTGTGCGCGCAACTCGTCCAAACATTCCCGTGCCGCCGAACCCGCTTCGCGCAAGGCCCGGCACCGGGCGCTCCGAGCGACGGAACGGGTCGAGCGTGTTTGGTTGTGGGCGGCCAGCGCCAACCCCTCCTGCCATTGTGCGACCCGTACCAACCGATAGCCGCCGCCAAGCTGTAGTCGCACCGGTTCTGCGTTCCGGTTCGGTTGTTCCTGAGTCGTACGATGCAATCCCGCGATGTGTACCAAGCCGCGTATTAACAAATCAAGGGCCTTGCTGCTGCCTCGCGAAAGCACGATCAAGCGAAACCCACTGGCCCGCGCATATTCGGTGGCGAGCAAGCCGGCAGCGGGATCCCAGCAGGAGAGAATCAATGTCGTCTCGGCAGTATGTGCACCCACGTCACAACCAAAACCGTGGGGCCACACGCCGTCAGGCGGAATGCAATTCAACGAAATACCTTCGACCGGATAAAGCAGTCTGCGCCCCCCGATCTCCGCTTCCCAGTAGCGACAAGGCTCAACTCGCGGTGTCCACGCCCATTCCGGGCTGTGCGCCTCGGCCGTCCCGCCGCGTCCGAGCAATTCCTCGACCGAACACTTGAATCCCGCCGCCAGCGCCAAGGCTGTGGCGATGGACGGTAAAAGGCGTTCGCCCTCGATGGCATTGACTGCCGCGCGGGAAATGCCGGCGCGTCCCGCCAGTTCCACCTGGGACCACTGGTTAGCCAGTCGGCGCGTGAGCACCGGATGTGGAGCTGGGAGGCTGTCGCGCATGGGCATTATCCTGTCATCTCGGAGGGTGCTTTGCAACAGCGATGCCAAACTGGCGAAGCCTCCCAGCAAAGTAGCGCAAGTTGGTTCGCGTTACCGCCGCGTCGGTTTGGCTACGACGGCACGCCGACACATCGGGTGTTTGATTTAGATATGGCTGCTCGAACTCGTTCCGGCCCAACCTGTGTGCCTTGCATTCGCGCGTTGCGGCACGGACTCAGAAGCGTTGCCTTGCGGGCAACCTGCTTTCCCATACACTCAGCTGGTCAAATTGAGCATGATTAACCAGATGCCCCCCGTACTTTCCGATGGTGAATTGGTGCTGCGCGCTAAAGCGGGCGACCTGGACGCGTTCGACGCGCTCACCACCCGGCATGAACGGCGGGTTTATTCTTTGGCGATGCGGATGTTACGCCAGGAGCAAGACGCCGAGGATGTCACTCAACAAACGTTTTTGAGCGTGGTGGAACACCTTGATCGCTTTCGTGGCGAATCCAGTTTGTCCACTTGGTTGCTCCGAATTGCCACCTACGCGGCGCTGAAAATCATTCGCAAGCGCAAAGGTCTGGATATAGTTTCCCTGGAGGAAGCAACCGAACCCTCGGATCATTCTGATACCATTCCGCATCCCGAGTTCATCGCGGATTGGCGCCAGTCGCCGGAGCAACTGGTGGAAACTCGGGAGATTCGGCGGCTGTTGGACGAAGCGCTGACCCAATTGGACGAAAAACACCGGCTGGTCTTTCTGCTGCGGGACGTGGAAGGGCTTTCCATCAAAGAAACGGCTGCGGCCCTTGGTCTCAGCGAGGCCAACACCAAAATGCGATTGCTCCGGGCCCGACTGCAATTGCGCGAGCAGTTAACCCAAACGCTGGGTGATCCGGCGACACAACTGATCCGCTCACATAATCACCCGCGTTGAGCGTAATGTCCTTCACGAATGCTGTGACTTTTAACCTCCTCGCGGCTCAATCCACACAGAACGAGAGACAATGAAGTGCGAAGAACTGCTTAGGATGTTGAACGAATACGTGGATGGCACGGTTGATCCGGCCATTTGCGAGGAGTTCGAAAAGCACATGGCGGGATGCGACCCTTGCCAGGTAGTCGTGGACAACATCCGCAAGACCATCACGCTCTACAAAAACGGCCAGCCGTATGAGTTGCCGGTCGCGTTTCGCTCCAAACTCCACGCTACGCTTCGCGAAAAGTGGAAGGAAAAGCATCCAATCAAATGAAATGCCTGGCAACCGGGATCGTTCTGCCGCTGCTGCTGATGGTGGGTTGTTCAAAACCTCCTGAGTCAACAACGCCCACCGCAGCAGTCCCCGCAGCCCCGTCTGCTGAGGTACAAAAGGGCGCTATTCAAATTGGCAAGTCTATCGCCGCGGAAACCTTCAGCCTGCTCAGTTCTAATCTCCAGGCCGCAATCCAGCAAGGCGGTGTGAGCAACGCGTTGCCGTTCTGCTCACTTGCCGCCTCCCCGCTCACGGCGGGGATGGCCGGTAAGCATGGCGTCACCATCCGGCGCATGACGCACAAGTCGCGCAATCCCGCGGATCGCGCCGATACGACGGAGTTGGCAATCCTGAATCATTTTGCAGCGGCGTTGACTGGCACAAATCCGCCCCCGCCGCTCGTGACCAATCTAACCTCGAGCACGGCAACCTTCTTCGCACCAATCATTCTCAACAATGAACTTTGCCTGAAATGTCATGGCGAGCCGGGCAAGGACATTTCGGCCGAAAACGTTGCCATAATTCAACGCTTGTATCCGCAGGACGACGCGACGGGTTTCAAACTCGGGCAACTGCGGGGTGCCTGGCGGATTGATATTCCAGTGGCCACGTTGCCGCGGACACCGTGAATCTCCCGCCGCCGGCATGCACCAATCGTTCGCGTTGTGCGTCTGAAGTTGAGGTTGGGTTTCTGTGAAAGTTCTGATCATTGAAGACGAGAAAAAGATTGCCTCCCTTATCCGCAAGGGACTGGAGGCCCAGGGTTTTGTCGTAGAAGTGTCGCAGCACGGCGACGAAGGTTATGCTCTGGCTACCTCGCGTCCTTACGATGCTGCCATCCTCGACATCATGCTGCCGGGCAAGGATGGCCTGAGTATACTGCGTAACCTGCGCGAAAGGAAAATCGCACTCCCGGTCATCCTCCTCACCGCGCGCAGCGAGCTCAATGAGCGGCTCGAAGGTTTGAACCTCGGCGCGGATGATTATCTGACCAAGCCCTTTCACATTGAAGAACTGATCGCGCGGCTTCATGCGGTGACCCGGCGGGCGGCCGGCGCAAGTCAGAGCATTCTGGCCGTCGCCAACCTGACCATGAACTTGCTGACGCGCAAAGTGGCGCGGGGTGAGCAGGCCATCGAACTGACCGCCCGCGAGTTTTCGTTGCTGGAACATCTGCTGCGCTCGCCGGGCCGGGTGTTGACGCGCGTCGAGATCTGCGAACGGGTCTGGGATTACAATTTTGATCCGGGCACCAACCTGGTGGAGGTTTACATTCAGCGTCTGCGCAAGAAAGTGGACGGCGACTTTCCCAGCAAACTCATCGAAACCATTCGTGGCGTGGGCTATTGCATCAAGGCCAATCCCTGAACGCTCTTGAAGCTGCACCCAGGGCGGTTGTTCCACGGTTATCTTGCTCAGATAACGAAACTGTAATTCGCGCGTACGGCAGCGGTTCACCTTTCTGGGGTCTGTTGCTTGTGTAACGGGTGCAACGGTTGCGCTCGACAGAGAACCAACAAACAGATCGCAAGGAAAGTTATGAAAACGACAACATTCACCAAAGCAATCGTAGCCGCCGTGTTGATGAGCGGCTTGGTCTCGGCGGCCTTCGCCCTGACGGCGACCGAATCCTCCAGTATCCTGTTCATGAAGCAGGAGGAGAAAGTGGCGCGCGACGTTTATCAGGTGCTCTACGCGAAATGGGGGCATGTAACATTCGGCAGCATCGCCGTATCCGAGCAGCGCCACATGGACGCGGTGGGCAACCTCATCGCGCGGTATCGGCTCACCGACGCCACGCCAGCCGAGGCGGGCAAGTTCACATATCCTGAACTCCAAGCACTTTATGACGAACTCATCGTGTTTGGCAGCCAATCGCTGGAAGACGCGCTGGCGGTCGGCGTGTTGATCGAACAAACCGACATTGCCGATTTGAAGGAGGCTCTGAAGACCATGAGAGAGAAACCGATCCGCAATGTGTTCAGCAACCTGCTGGATGGCTCGTATAATCACTTGGCGGCGTTCACCCGGGCGCTAAACTGACACCATGGAATTGGGCTCAAAGGCATTGGTGCAAACGGCAACGGTTCTCCGCCGTTGCCGTTCGTCGGGTGGGGGATGGAAAAGACACGTCATTCAGACAACTATGAAAACACCAAAATCCCTCAGATGCTTCGCATCACATGTGCTCATTGGCTCGCTTCTGGGTGCCACTACCGCCCTGACGGCAGCCGAGTCGCCGGCGGTATCAACCCACATCCCACAAACTCTGACCGTGGATGCTGTCGTGGAAGAGGTCGTGCGCCAGAATCCCGAGATTGATTTCTACCGCGCGGAAATTACCGCCGCCAAAGCTGGACGCCGGACCGCGGCGCAGTGGAACAATCCGGAGGTGTCCGCCGACCTCGGCAGCAAACGGGTCTGGGAACGTGGTGGCCCCGCCATCGGTGACGGCCCCGCCTGGTCGGTGTCCGTGGCGCAAACCTTCGAATACCGGGGCCGCATTGCGCTGCGCAAGGCCATCGCGAACCGGCAGGTGGAACTGGCCGAGCTGGGGTTGGCGCAGTTTCAGGCGGCGCTCGCCGCCCGGGCTCGGGCCAAAGCGCAATTGGCACTGGCCGCACAGCAGAAGGCCGACGCGACGCATGAGGTGATGCAACGTTTCCGATCGTTGCTGGAGACGCTGGTGCAACGTGAACCAACCGGGGTCACGCCCCTGCTCGACCAGCGGATTATCGAGGCCAACACGGTCACCCTCCAACGCCGCGCGGCCCAAGCCGGTCGCGAGTTGCAGGGCGCGCTGTTGGAACTCAACCAACTGCGCGGCGCACCCGCAGCGTCCCCACTCAGGCTCACCGGCAGTTTGCTGGTGCCGACGAACGCCCCCGCCCTGTCCATCTTGCTGGACGTGGCCGCGACCAACAGCTTCGAACTCCGGATGCGGCAGACCGAACTGGCCCAACAGGGATTTCAGGTGTCTTTGGCGCGGAATGAGCGCTATCCGAGCGTGACGCTCGCGCCGTTTTATGCTTCCGAGAAAGCCAATGACGAACAACGGATCGTGGGCGTGGGGATGAGCCTGCCGCTGCCGTTGTGGAATCAGAACAAGGGCAATATCGAAGCCGCCGAGGCGCGCGTGCAACAGGCGGAGGCATCGGTGCGCGCGGCCCAACGGGACGTGGAGCGCCGGCTGACGGACCACACCCTGGCGCTCCAGACCCAACTTGAGGAGATGGCCCAATGGCGGCCCGACGCCCAGGCGCAATTCCGCGAGGCCGCTGAGTTGGCGGATCGGCATTTCCGTCTCGGCGCCGTGCCCGTGACAACGTATGTCGAGATGCAACTGAAGTATCTTGACGCGCTGGAATCCCTCCTGGCCACGCGTCACGAGGCGCTGGAGCACCGGCAGCAGTTGGAAGTGATCGTGGGTCAATCGCTGGATTCCCTGACTTCGCGCTGAGAGGACCACCATGCTTCACCGCCTCATTGATGCGTCGCTCCGCCAGCGCACCTTTCTGCTGCTGGTCGCCGCCGTCTCGCTCGGCATCGGCCTCTGGTCGGCGTTTAACCTGCCGATTGACGCGGTGCCGGACATCACGAGTCCGCAGGTGCAGGTCAACACCGAAGTGCCAGCCCTGGCCCCCGAGGAAAGCGAGAAAGCCGTAACCGTCCCTCTCGAAATGGAACTGTCCGGCATTCAGGGCGTCGAGGAGATGCGCTCGCTCACCAAGTTTGGCCTGTCACAGGTTACGCTCATTTTTCGGGATGGCGCGGACATTTACCGCTCCCGGCAGTTGGTCGCCGAGCGTCTGCAAGCCGCAGCCGATCGTCTGCCACCAGGCCTGACGCCCAAACTGGCGCCCATCAGCACCGGTTTGGGCGAAATCTACTACTACACCGTCGGCTGGCGCGCCAATGCCACGAATCGTCCGGCGGATCGCCTCGAACAGTTGCGCGAACTGCGCGAGCTGCACGAGTTCACCATCAAACCGATGCTGCGCACCACGCCCGGCATCGCCGAGATCAATGCCAGCGGCGGCTACGAGAAACAAATCGTCATCCAGCCGCGCCCGCGCGACCTCGAGCAGGCCGGCCTGACCTTTGGCGACCTGGCCATGGTGGTTGGCGAGAACGTCGAGAACACGGGCGGTGGCGTGATCAACCGCGGCGAGAACCAACTCACCGTTCGGACCGTGGGCCGCGTGCAGAACGCGGAGGAAATTGCCGGCCTGCCCCTCAAATTCGCCGGTGGTGTGAAACCTATCACCGTCAGCGACGTGGCGGACGTCGCCATCGGTTCGCGGTTTCGCACCGGCGCCGCGACCGAGAACGGCGAAGAAACTATCCTTGGCACGGCCATGATGCTGGCCGGGGAGAACAGCCGCGTGGTGGCAAAACGGTTTGGCGAGCGGTTGCAGGAAATTGCGTCGCGCCTCCCGCCGGGTGTGGAGATCCGCACCCAATATGACCGCGCGGACCTGGTGGATCGCACCGTGGCCACCGTGAAGAAAAACCTCTTCGAGGGCGCGATCCTCGTGGTCGTGGTGCTGCTGTTGATGCTGGGCAACTGGCGGGCCGCGCTCATCGTCTCGGCGGCAATTCCACTGTCCTTCCTTTTCGCGCTGACCGGCATGTTGAAGTTCGGCGTGTCCGGAAACCTGATGAGTCTGGGGGCGGTGGACTTCGGCCTGATTATTGATGGCGCGGTGGTGATGGTGGAGAACATTGTGCGGCGGCTGGGTGAAAAACAAAAACAACTGGGACGGGTGCTCACGCCGGTCGAGCGCCTGCACACCGTGGGTGTTGCCAGCAAGCAGGTCGCGAATCCAATGTTCTTTGGCGTGCTCATCATCACGATTGTCTATGTGCCGATCCTCGCCCTCAGCGGCGTGGAGGGAAAAATGTTCCATCCGATGGCGATCACCGTGATGCTGGCGCTGGGCGGTGCGCTGGTCCTGGCGCTCACGCTTATGCCGGTGCTCTGCGCCTACCTGTTGGGCGGCCATGTGAGCGAGGACGACAACTGGCTCGTGCGCCTCCTCAAGCGCGCCTACGCGCCGTCGCTGCGGCTGGTGCTCAACAAGCCCTGGCT